>JALTZY010000071.1 GCA_027045905.1 Paracoccaceae bacterium | reverse complement strand
CGCCGGGTCGGCCTTGCGGATTTCCCCGGCATCTTCGCCGGGGCCTCATTGAAGCTCTGCCACACATCGCGTGCCCAAGACGCCTTGAAGTAGGGGGATTTCCCCGGCATCTTCGCCGGGGCCTCATTGAAGCCCTTCCGCGGTGGCGGTGGCCCCGCCATCGGATCGGCGATTTCCCCGGCATCTTCGCCGGGGCCTCATTGAAGCCGACATTAGTCTTAGCCCCCGCTATCACAATCCCACCAGATTTCCCCGGCATCTTCGCCGGGGCCTCATTGAAGCCCCACTCGGGCGGCTGCACATCGCCGGACATGATCGGCCACGATTTCCCCGGCATCTTCGCCGGGGCCTCATTGAAGCTAGACCAAGCTCACCTTAACACGGTCCGTCATGGAACAGATTTCCCCGGCATCTTCGCCGGGGCCTCATTGAAGCGTGGATGCCCTATGCAAGGTCGATGAAGACATCGCCGGGATTTCCCCGGCATCTTCGCCGGGGCCTCATTGAAGCGAGCGGCGAACTCCGCCTTCCAGTACTCGAGCATCTCAGCGATTTCCCCGGCATCTTCGCCGGGGCCTCATTGAAGCTCATATGCGCGCATACGAAAAGCCCCGGGGCGACCACGATTTCCCCGGCATCTTCGCCGGGGCCTCATTGAAGCCCACCATGGAGATCGGCACCGTTGATCAGGCAGTCCTGATTTCCCCGGCATCTTCGCCGGGGCCTCATTGAAGCACAGTATCATCAGATACGTTCCCTGGCCTGCTACTGGCGATTTCCCCGGCATCTTCGCCGGGGCCTCATTGAAGCTTCGGCTTCTGCAGCTTGTTCGGCGTGTCGGGGTCGTGATTTCCCCGGCATCTTCGCCGGGGCCTCATTGAAGCACTTCGATCGCGCCGGCAACACACACAGGGGCATCGTGTCGATTTCCCCGGCATCTTCGCCGGGGCCTCATTGAAGCTGGCGCATCGCCTTCCGGCTGGTGCGGGTGGCCTGATGGATTTCCCCGGCATCTTCGCCGGGGCCTCATTGAAGCGCGCTCATCCAGCCCCACTGGCGCGCCACCGCGTAGGCGGATTTCCCCGGCATCTTCGCCGGGGCCTCATTGAAGCAGGTACAGGCGGCGGAACGTGTTCTGGTAGGCCGGGGATTTCCCCGGCATCTTCGCCGGGGCCTCATTGAAGCGTGGTGAACACCAGCGACGTGCTCACCGAGGGTACGCTGATTTCCCCGGCATCTTCGCCGGGGCCTCATTGAAGCTGGTTCCTGACCGAGCGACCGGCGAAGACGTGGCGCCAGGATTTCCCCGGCATCTTCGCCGGGGCCTCATTGAAGCCTGGAGGAGGCATGGCGCAGCCGTTGACCCTCACGCTCGATTTCCCCGGCATCTTCGCCGGGGCCTCGTATGACTGTGTGCGTATCAATGCCATGATCTGATGTGGTGGCGATGTTCGAAACACCTTTTGCCCGACCACGTTCCTGGTTTCGACCTGGGATCCTCTTATTCTGAACATCCGGCACTTGCATTCCCATCCGCTACGTGCTAGGAAGTCAGAGCATGCGACTAGTGGGGGAGGGGGATGGATCTGCAGAAGCTCAATGAGATCGTCCGCACCAGGGCCGCCATCCGGCGCATTCAGCGGCTCGTCCCCGCCGGCGGCCCCGGCGACAAGGTCTTCCCGCCCACTTATCCGGGCGAGCGCAACGCTCCGGTCCATGTCTTCGAGGAACGCCACATCGACGGTGAGGTGCGCCGTTGCGTGCTGCTCGACTCGGTGCAGAGTCAAGCCAACCGCATGGAGCTCGCGCTGCTGGAGCGGGTGATCCGGGCGGGTGACCCCCAACACAGGACGCACATCCCCCACATCCTGACCGACTTCACCGGCGCCCGCGACGGCGACGTGGACCTCTCCGACATCGGCGAAATCACCTCCCTCGAAGCCCCGCACCGGGTGTTCGATGCCATCTTCCGCGATAGCGAGCTCTGCGGCACGGCCTTCTGGGAGAGCGAGCCGGGCAAGCGCCTCGTCGCCGCGAAGCCCGCGAACGCCACCGCCATCTTCGAACTCTCGCCCACGGCGCTGGTCTTCGGCTGCTGGTTCTCGACGGGCGAGGGCGGCGGGCTCGGCGCCAAATTCCCCCGCGCCCTCGTCTCCGAGATCATTGGCGTGGACGTGGCACCTGGACGTCGAGCAGCCATCAGGGTGGACCCTCTGAACATCCGTAGCCAAGTGAGAGTCGCTGGCACGCCGACCAACTGGCAGCCAGTGGACCAAGGTGGAAGGAGTCCGAGCGAGATCGGACACAGCAACATCATCGCCCGTATCCAGCAGGAAGACGGAACGAAGCGTTCGATATGGATGCAGGGCGTCACCATCGACCATGCCCGGCACGTCACCGTGCTGAGTCTGCCCACCCTGCGGCGGCTGCGCTTTCCGGTGGACGGCAAGACCAGCCCGGATCGGGATGACGCCGCCCGCACGCTGCTCGCAGCACTGGCGCTCCTCGCCGTGACCGCCCAGGACCGGGAAGGTTACAATCTTCGCTCACGCTGCGATCTCGTGGGGGACGGCGCCACCGCCTTCGAGATCCTCGGCCACGACGGGACGGCGGAGACCTTCGCGCTCAAACTCGACGGAGCCCTGGAACTGTTCCGGGCGGCCGTGAAACGGGCCGAAAAGGCGGGTTTGCCGTGGCCGGAAAAGCCGCTGCGGCTGCGCCCGCGAGAGCCGTTGGTGCAGATCGTCGCGGAAAGCCGACGGCGCGCACTCGCGGGTGAAGCGCCAGCGGAGGACTGATGCGTGTGCGCCTGGTTGCGGCTGGACGTGCGGCTGTTGACGCTCGCCTATCGGGCCGCCTCGCCGAGTGACCGCACGCGGCCGGAATGGCCGCCGCATCCCGACCGGATCTTCTCGGCGCTGGTGTGCGCTTGGGCGGAGAGCGACGGCAGCGACGCGGAAGCGGAGGCGCTGCGCTGGCTGGAAAGCCTGGATCCGCCGCTGGTGGATGCTCCCGACGCGACTGCACGCGATGTCGCCACCGTCTACGTGCCTCCGAACGACGAGGCGATCCGGCCGCGCCGCAAATCGGGAGGCCGGAACAAACCACCGAAGCTGATCGCGCCACTCGGAAGCCTCCGACCGCGCCAGGCCCGCACCTTCCCGGCCGTGATCCCCGACGAACCGCGTGTGCGCTACTGGTGGCCGGCGAAGGATGCGGAGATCACGCAGCATCTGCCAGCGCTGGAGCGGATCGCGCACTGTGTGGCGTATCTGGGGCACTCCGCCTCCCTCGTCCTGATGCATTTCGACGTCGAGGAGGGGGAGCCGCAGGCGCGCTGGGAACCCGGTGGACCGGCGGACATACGCCTGCGCCTGCCCTATCCCGGCCGCTTCGAGGAGCTGCGCAAGGGCTTTGAGGATGCGACTCCGCGGCGGCGACGTCGTGGCCAGTTCCGGCCCTACTCCGGCCCTTCCTTTCGCCCTGAGCCGGCAGCCGCATGGGCCTATCGGGATCGGGCGCGCGCTGCGGTCTCCGATCGGAGCCACCCCGTCTACGGCCGCAACTGGATCGTGCTGGCGTCGGCGGAGCCCCGCACACCGGCACTCGAGGCGTTCGTCGCGGTGGCGGAGGCGATGCGCGGCGCGATGCTCGCCCATCTGGGCGCAGATCCCCCGTCGGTGCTCACCGGCCACGGCCACGACGGGCCCGCTCATCTCGCCGTCCTGCCCCTCGCCAATGTCGGCTTCCGCTGGTCCGACGGCCGGCTGTTCGGCCTGGCCCTCGTGCTGCCGGCCCAACACGACGGCCTCGCCGACCATGTGCGGAGTGCCCTTGAGCGGGCGGTGGCGGCGTTCCTACAAGACGGTGGCAGGCTTACCCTCGGCCGTTTCGGCACCTGGGCGCTCGTGCACGATCCGGCACCGGAGCGCATCTCGCTGCAGCCGTGGCGCTATCTGAAACGGGCGCGCAGGTGGGCGAGCGTAACGCCGGTGGTGCTTCCCCGGCACATGAAGCCGCGGCGTGGGGACGAGGCGGCTACACTCGTGGTGAAAGCCTGCCACCACAGCGGTCTGCCGGAGCCCGAGGAGGTGGAGGTCGGGTCCCATCCCTTTCTTCCCGGCACCACCTTCGCCCGACGCCGACGGGCGGACGATCCCCGCGGGGAGGGTTGGTTCGTGCGGCCGTCCTTCGGCCACCGTTCGCTCGTACACGCCCGGATCCGCTTCCCCGAGCCGGTTCCGGGACCGGTGCTGCTCGGCGCCGGGCGCCACTTCGGGCTGGGCCTCATGCTGCCGGTGGAGGAGGCGTGAGCGTGGTCCCTGACTTCCCCGCCTTCTTCGAGGCGCTGTGGGGGTATCCTCCGTTCCCGTGGCAACGTCGGCTCGCCGAGAAGGTGGAGCGCGAAGGCTGGCCGGGGCTGCTCGACATCCCCACCGGACTCGGCAAGACGGCCGCCATCGACGTGGCGGTGTGGCACCTGGCCGGGCAGGCGGCGGCGCGGCCGCGGCGTGCGGCCGTGCGCATCGTCTATGTGGTGGACCGGCGGCTCGTGGTGGATCAGGCAGCCCGGCGGGCGGAAGAGATCGCGGGAAAGCTGCGGGAGACAACCGATGGCCCGCTCGCGGCGGTGGCGGCGGCGCTGCAGCACCTCGCCGGCGATGGCCCGCCGCTCGCCGTGGCGCGGCTGCGCGGCGGTCTGCCGCTCGATCCCGACTGGGTGCGCACGCCCCACCAGCCCACGGTGGTGCTCTCCACCGTGGATCAGGTGGGCTCGCGGCTGCTGTTCCGCGGCTACGGTATCCGACCGCGCATGTGGCCGGTGCATGCGGGGCTCCTGGGCTGTGATGTGCTGTGGCTTTTGGACGAAGCCCACCTCTCGCGGCCTTTCGTTCAGACCCTGCGGGAGGTGGCGCGGCTGCGCACCGCCCTCGCCGAAGAGAACCTCGGCCTGCCCTTCGCGGTGGTGCAGCTCACCGCCACGGCCGGAGAGCGCGCAACCGCGCGACTCTCGCTCTCGGACGAGGACCGCGCACATCCCGAGATCAATCGGCGCATCGGCTCCTCCAAGCCGGCCCGGCTGCGCGACGTGGAGGGCGGCGAGGACGCCTTCGTGGCAGCGATGGCGGAGGAGGTCCGTCGTTTCCTCGAGGCCAAGCGCCAGCGCATCGGCGTCGTAACGAACCGGGTGGGACGGGCGCGGGCGGTCTTCGCGCGGTTGTGCGACGCGTGCGGAGAGAAGGCCGATGTGCTTCTCGCCATCGGCCGCATCCGCCCGCTGGACCGCGAAAAGCTGGCGCGGAAGCTCGAGGAGCGGTTCGCGGCCGAGCGCGCCCAAACGAAGGCGGATGGCGGACGACCGGCGGTGATGGTGGGCACCCAGACCCTCGAGGTCGGAGCGGACTTCGATCTCGACGCGCTGGTCACGGAAATCGCGCCGCTCGATTCACTGCGTCAGCGCTTTGGCCGGCTGAACCGGCGGGGCGTGCGGCCGCAAGCGCCGGCGGTGATCCTCGCGCGCAAGGAAGATGTGCGGGCGAACGCCGAGGATCCCGTCTATGGCACCGCTCTCAGCGCCACCTGGCGATGGCTGCGGGCGAACGCACACGGGAGAGGACGCAACCGGTTCGTCGACTTCGGCATCGTGGCCCTGGACGGGATCCTCGCAGACCTGCCGGAGGAACAGCTCGAACCGGTGCTGGCACCCCGGGCCGATGCACCGCGGCTGCTGCCGCCGCACGTGGGGGGCCTCGCCTCCACCTCGCCGCCGCCCGCGGCGGAGCCGGAAGTCGCCCTCTATCTGCACGGCCCGGGGTGCCAGCACCGG
>JALTZY010000070.1 GCA_027045905.1 Paracoccaceae bacterium | reverse complement strand
CGGCCCGACAATTCGCGTGTCGATGCGGTGGACGACGACTGGGACCGGTTCGACAGCTTCCGCGCCTATGACCGCTTCACCCGCGCCTGGCTCAAGGCCGCCCGCCGCCTGCTCAAGCCCGATGGCGCGATCTGGGTGATCGGCTCCTATCACAATATCTTTCGCGTCGGCGCCGAGCTTCAGAACCAGGGCTACTGGATCCTCAATGACGTGATCTGGCGCAAGTCCAACCCGATGCCGAACTTTCGCGGCAAGCGCCTGACCAATGCCCACGAGACCATGATCTGGGCCTCGCGCAACGAGGCGGCGAAATATACCTTCAATTACGAGGCGCTGAAGGCGCTGAACGAAGGCATCCAGATGCGCTCGGACTGGGTGCTGCCGATCTGCACCGGCCATGAGCGGCTAAAGGACGAAAACGGCAACAAGGCCCATCCGACCCAGAAGCCCGAAGCGCTGCTGCACCGGGTGCTGGTGGGTACCACCAATCCCGGCGACGTGGTGCTCGACCCCTTCTTCGGCACCGGCACCACCGGCGCCGTGGCCAGGATGCTCGGGCGCGATTTCATCGGCATCGAGCGCGAAGAAGCCTACCGCAAGGTAGCCGAAAAGCGCATCGCCCGGGTGCGCAGGCTCGACCGCGAGGTGCTGGAGACCACCCGCTCCAAGCGCGCCCAGCCGCGCGTGCCCTTCGGCCAGCTGGTCGAGCGCGGCATGTTGCGCCCCGGCGAAGTGCTGATCAGCCCGCGCGGCAAGACCGCCAGGGTGCGCGCCGACGGCACCCTGATCGCGGGCGAGGCCAAGGGCTCGATCCACCAGGTCGGTGCCGCGCTGGAAAGCGCGCCCAGCTGCAACGGCTGGACCTACTGGCACTTCAGGCGCGACGGCAAGAAGATCCCGATCGACATCCTGCGCCAGCAGATCCGGGCCGAGATGGTCTGATCCCTCACAAGAATCCAGGGTGCACCGCCGGTGCCTGTGACCTGACTTGCACAGCACCCACTGACCCCGCCCTTGCGGCGGGGTTTTTTTGCGCCTTTGCCGGGGCGGGAGTTGCAACATCTGCCAGTTGGGCTATGAAAGGGCTTCAAGTTCAGGGATATGTGGTGAAAATCGAAAAGCTCCCCATCGACGGCCTGCTGCTGATCACGCCCGCGCGCTTTGGCGACCATCGCGGCTTTTTCGAAGAGACATGGAACCGCAGGGCCTTTGCCGAAGCCGGGATCACGACCGACTTCGTGCAGGACAACCACTCGCTTTCCGCCCGCGCCGGCACCATCCGCGGCCTGCATTTCCAGGCGCCGCCTGCCGCCCAGGCCAAGCTGGTGCGCTGCGGGCGCGGGGCGCTGTTTGACGTGGCGGTGGATATCCGCAGGGGCAGTCTCACTTACGGGCGCTGGTACGGGGTGGAGCTGAGCCCCGAAAACGGGCGCCAGCTGCTGATCCCCGAGGGCTTTGCCCATGGTTTCGTGACCCGCGCGCCGGATACGGAAATCATCTACAAATGCTCCGATTACTACGCCCCCGAGACCGAAGGCGCGCTGCTCTGGGACGATGCGGATATCGGCATTGACTGGGGGCTCGGCGGGCAGACGCCGGTGCTCTCGGAAAAGGACGCCGCCGCCGGGCGCCTTGCCGATTTCGACAGCCCCTTTGCCTACGAGGCCAGGCCATGAAGCTGCTGGTGACCGGCGGCGCGGGCTTCATCGGCTCGGCGGTGGTGCGGCTGGCGATCGCGCGCGGCCACGCGGTGGTCAACGTGGACAAGCTCACCTATGCCGCCTGCCTCGACAACGTGGCCAGCGTGGCCGGCCAGCCCGGCTATGCCTTCGAGCAGGCGGATATCTGTGACCGGGCCGCCATGGATGCCCTGCTGGAGAAGCACCGGCCCGATGCGATCATGCACCTCGCCGCCGAGAGCCATGTGGACCGCTCGATCGACGGCCCGGCCGCCTTCATCCAGACCAACCTGGTCGGCACCTTTACCCTGCTGGAGGCCGCGCGCGCCTATTGGCAGGGGCGGGGGCGGCCCGAGGGCTTTCGCTTTCACCATATCTCGACCGACGAGGTATTCGGCAGCCTCGGCCCCGAGGGCAAGTTCACCGAACAGAGCCCCTATGCGCCGCGCTCGCCCTATTCGGCCTCCAAGGCCGGCAGCGATCACCTGGTGCGCGCCTGGGGCGAGACCTATGGCCTGCCGGTGGTGCTCTCCAACTGCTCCAACAATTACGGCCCCTACCAGTTCCCCGAAAAGCTGATCCCGGTGGTGATCCTGAACGCGCTGGCGGGCAGGCCGATCCCGATCTACGGGCGCGGCGAGAATGTGCGCGACTGGCTGCATGTGGAGGACCATGCCGAAGCGCTGCTGGAGGTGCTCGCGCGCGGGCGCATCGGCGAGAGCTACAATATCGGTGGCGAGAACGAGCTCAGCAATCTGGAACTGGTGCGCAAGCTCTGCGCCATCCTCGATGCCAAACGCCCCGGCGCCGCGCCCCACAACGCGCTGATCACCTTTGTCGCCGACCGCCCCGGCCATGACGCCCGCTATGCGATCGACCCGCGCCGGATGCGCGAGGAGCTTGGCTGGCGGCCTTCCTATACGGTCGATGAGGGGCTGGCGCAGACCGTGCAATGGTATCTCGAAAACGAGCCCTGGTGGCGCGCCCTGCAGGGGCGCGACGGGGTCGGCAAGCGCCTGGGGCGGGGCGCATGAAGATCCTCGTCTTCGGCAGGTCCGGGCAGGTGGCGCGCGAATTGCAGCGGCGCGCGGAGCTTGTCGCGCTGGGCCGCGCAGAGGCGGATTTCACCGCGCCGGAGACTTGTCTGGCCGCATTGGAGACACATGCGCCCGATGCGGTGATCAATGCCGCCGCCTATACGGCGGTGGACCGGGCCGAGGAAGAAGAGGCGCTGGCAACTGAGATCAACGCCGCCGCCCCGGGCCTGCTGGCCGAGGCCTGCGCGCGGCGGGCGATCCCCTTCGTGCATATCTCGACCGATTACGTCTTTGACGGCAGCGGCACCGCGCCCTGGCGCGAAAGCGATCCCGTCGCGCCGCAAAACGCCTATGGCCGCTCCAAGCTCGCGGGCGAGCGCGTGGTGGCGGCGGCGGGCGGGCCTCATGCGATCCTGCGAACTTCCTGGGTCTTTTCGGCGCATGGGAGCAATTTCGTCCGCACCATGCTGCGCCTGGCCGAGAGCCGCGATGCGCTGGATGTGGTGGACGACCAGATCGGCGGACCGACCCCGGCCGGCGCCATTGCCGATGCCTGCCTGACCATCGCCCGCGCTCTGGCCACGGCGCCCGAGAAAAGCGGCATCTACCACTTCTCCGGTGCGCCGGATGTGAGCTGGAAGCTTTTCGCCGAAGAGATCTTCGCTCGCGCCGGGCTGGCGGTGCGGGTCCGGGGCATCCCGACCGAGGCCTATCCGACCCCGGCCCGCCGCCCGGCAAATTCGCGGCTGGACTGCTCCGGAATCGCGCGGGTCTTCGCGATAAACCGCCCGGACTGGCGCCTGGCGCTGGACGGGGTACTGGCAGAGCTTGCCGCAGGCGGTTAGACTGGGCGCGGGGCGCAGGAGCAGGGTATGGCACAGACAGCAGAAACCGACCGCAAGGGCATCATTCTCGCAGGCGGCTCCGGCACCCGCCTCTATCCGATCACGATCGGCGTCTCAAAGCAGCTTCTGCCGGTCTATGACAAGCCGATGATCTACTATCCGCTCACCACCCTGATGCTCGCGGGGATCCGCGAAATCGCCGTTATCACCACACCCGAGGATCAGGCCCAGTTTCGCCGAACCCTGGGCGATGGCAGCCAGTGGGGCCTGACGCTGACCTATATCACCCAGCCCAGCCCGGACGGGCTGGCCCAGGCCTATCTGCTGGCCGAAGACTTCCTCGATGGCGCGCCCAGCGCCATGGTGCTGGGGGACAATATCTTTTTCGGCCAGGGGTTGCGGCAATTGCTGCGCGAGGCCGACCGCGCGCCCTGCGGCGGGACGGTCTTCGGCTACCGGGTGGCCGACCCGGAGCGCTACGGGGTGGTGGATTTAGACGCTGGCGGCAAGGTGCGCGGGATTGTCGAAAAGCCGGAGAGAGCGCCTTCGCCATATGCGGTGACCGGGCTTTACTTCCTCGACGGAAGCGCGCCGGCGCGCGCGCGCAAGGTCAGGCCTTCGCCGCGCGGGGAGCTGGAGATCACCAGCCTGCTGGAGCTCTACCTGGCCGATGACCAGCTGGAGGTAAGGCAGATGGGCCGCGGCTATGCCTGGCTCGACACCGGCACCCACGGTTCCCTGCTCGATGCCGGCAATTTCGTCCGCACCCTGGAGAAGCGCCAGGGGGTGCAGACCGGCAGCCCGGACGAGATCGCCTTTGAGCAGGGCTGGATCGACCGCGCTCAGCTGGCCCGGCGTGCGGAACTCTTCCGCAAGAATGCCTATGGCCGCTATCTTGCCACGATGATCGACCGGCCCGGCCCGTCCGGGCGATTTTCATGATATTCTGGAGACCCGAGGCCCCCGGGCCAGGAGGCGGAACCGGTGCCGGAGGGGGCCGCGGGCCGACTCGGCCGGAGCGTGGCATCGAGGCTGTACCTGCATGAAGACGATCATCATTATCCCCGCCCGCTACCAATCCTCGCGTTATCCGGGCAAGCCGCTGGTGGAATTGCGCCAGGCGGATGGCAGCCGCAAGAGCCTGATCCGCATGAGCTGGGAGGCGGCCTGTCGGGTGTCCGGGGTGGCGGAAGTATATGTGGCGACGGACGATGCGCGCATCCGCGAGACTGCAGAGGGCTTCGGCGCGCGGGTGATCATGACCTCGCCGGCCTGCGAAAACGGCACCGCACGCTGTGCCGAAGCGGTGCGGCGCGCGGGGCTCAAGGCCGATCTGGTGATCAATTTTCAGGGCGATGCCCTGCTGACCCCGCCGTGGTTCGTGGAGGCGCTGATCGCGGCGATGGCCGAGGACGAGGCGGCTATGGTCGCCACGCCGGTGCTGCAATGCGATGTGCTCTCCTACAACCATTTCGTCGAGGATCGCCGCGCCGGGCGGGTCGGCGGCACCACGGCGGTGTTTGACGCCCGCCAGCACGCGCTCTACTTTTCCAAGGAGGTGGTGCCCTATATCGAGCCGGGCAAGGTGCCCGAGGCCGACATCCCGGTCTTTCACCATGTGGGAGTCTATGCCTACCGGCCCGAGGCGCTGGCGGCCTATACCACCTGGCCGGTCGGGCGGCTTGAGCGGCAGGAGGGGCTGGAGCAGCTCAGGTTTCTCGAAAACGGCCATGCGGTGCGCTGCGTGGTGGTCGAAGGGCGCGAGCGGGTGTTCTGGGAGCTGAACAATCCGGCCGACGTGGCGCGGATCGAAGCGGTGCTGAAGGAGATGTGATGCAGCAGATCGGCGGCAGGCAGGTGGAGATCGGCGGTATCCCCATCGGCGCCGATGCGCCGCTCGTGCTGATCGCCGGGCCGTGCCAGCTCGAGAGCCTCGACCACGCCCGGATGCTGGCCGGGCGTATCGCCGAGGCCTGCGCTGCCACCGGCACGCACTTCATCTTCAAGGCGAGCTTCGACAAGGCCAATCGCACCTCTCTTACTGGCAAGCGCGGCCCGGGCATGGCAGCCGGGTTGGAGATGCTGGCGCGCATCCGCGAGGAATTCGCCTGCCCGGTGCTGACCGACGTGCACCTGCCCGAGCAATGCGCCCCGGTGGCGGAGATCTGCAATGTGCTTCAGATCCCCGCCTTTCTGTGCCGGCAGACCGACCTGCTCATTGCCGCCGGGCGCACCGGGCGGGCGGTGAATGTCAAGAAGGGCCAGTTCCTCGCGCCCCGGGACATGGCCCATGTGGCGGCCAAGATCGCCTCCACCGGCAATGAAGACATCCTGCTCTGCGAGCGCGGCACGTCGTTTGGTTACAACACGCTGGTCAACGATTTCCGCGCCCTGCCGATCCTGCAGCAGACCGGCTATCCGGTGGTGTTTGACGCCACCCATTCGGTGCAGCAGCCCGGTGGGCAGGGCGCCAGCAGCGGCGGCGAGCGCGCATTCGTGCCGGTGCTGGCCCGCGCGGCGGTGGCGGTGGGGGTCTCGGCGCTGTTCATCGAGACCCACGACGACCCGGACAATGCCCCGAGCGATGGCCCCAACATGCTCCCGGTCGATCAACTGCAGGCGCTGATTGGTGAGCTTCGCGCTTTTGACGACATGCGCAAGGGGCGCTGAGCCGCCCCTATTCCGGCACCAGCATGTAGCCCGCGCCGCGCACCGTCTGCAGGTAGCGGGGCTGTTTCGGGTCGGTCTCGATCTTGCGGCGCAGGCGGGTGATCTGCACGTCCACCGCGCGCTCCTGTGCGCTGCCGTCTCCGCGCCCGAGCTTTTCGACCAGCTCGCTCCGGCTGAGCGCCTCTCCGGGCCGCTCGGACAGGGCGCGCATCAGCATGGTCTCGGTGGCGGTCAGGCGCACCTGCTCTTCGCCGCGCCAGAGCTCGCCGCGCTCGGTATCGTATCGCACTGGTCCCAGATGCAGGAATTTCGGTCCGCTTTCGGTCCTGTTCTGGGGCACCCGCCGCAGGATCGCATTGATCCGCAGCAGCAGTTCCTTGGGTTCGAAAGGCTTGGCCAGGTAGTCATCCGCTCCCGCTTCCAGTCCCCGGATACGGTCCTCGGTCTCGCCCTTGGCGGTGAGCAGCAGGATCGGGGTCGTGATCCTCTCGCGCAGGTCGAGGGTGAAGGAGATCCCGTCCTGGCCCGGCATCATCACATCCATCACGATCAGGTCGAATTCCAGCCCTTCCAGCAGACGCGCTGCATGGGCGGCATCACGGGCGGTCGTGACCCAGAAGCCGTTGCGGATGAGAAACTGCTGCAGCAGCTTGCGGATACGCTCGTCGTCATCGACGATCAGCAGATGCGCAGGTTCCTGGTGCATCGGTCACTTGCCCCCGGTCCGCTTGTAATGCCGGCGCAGTTCCGGGTCCATCATCGCCTCCAGCACCTTGCGAAAACCGCTCACCGCGTCGGGACCGGCTTCGAGGAAGGCTGCGCGCAGGCGGGCGCGCTGAGCGCTGGAAATTTCGTGCTCCAGCGCCATGCCGGCTTCGGTGAGAAACAAGTTGCGCTCGCGCTTGTCGCGGGCGCCCACCCGGCTTTCCACCAGCCCGTCCTCGATCAGGGTACGCAGCACCCGGTTCAGCGATTGCTTGGTAACGCCGAGAATGGCGAGCAGGTTGTTGACCGTGGTGCCGGGAGAGCGGCGGATGAAGTGGATCGCCCGGTGATGGGCGCGGCCGTAGCCGTATTTATCCAGGATCCGGTCGGGATCGGCGGTAAAGCCGCGATAGGCGAAGAACATCGCCTCGGCGCCCTTGCGCAGCTGCTCGTCGGTGAGGAACAGCAGACCCTGCCCGGGCGGATCCTGTGCATCAGCCATGATATGATCGTCCACGATAAGGTTTCACGGGGCGATTTTATGTCAGCCTTGTTGACTTTCCAAGTCTCAACTGGTAGCGATTCGTGATTTATACGCAACTTTATGTCCGATACGGACCTAAATTGCGCAACAAATGCAAATCCGGGCCTTCCCGGAGACATCATGTGGAACATATGGAAAGGTGGACCCATGGCTGGCGCCTATGACGATCGCGACGGAAAGATCTGGCTGAACGGAGAGCTTGTGGAGTGGCGCGACGCCAATATCCATATCCTTTCGCATGCGCTGCACTATGCAAGCTCGGTTTTCGAGGGCGAGCGCGCCTATGGGGGCAGGATCTTCAAGAGCCATGAGCATTCCGAGCGCCTGCACGCCTCGGCACGGATGATCGACTTCGAGATTCCCTGGAGCGTGGACGAGATCGAAGAGGCCAAACAGGCCGTTCTGGAGGTCAACGGCCTGTCCGACGCCTATGTGCGCGCCGTCGCCTGGCGCGGGGCGGGCGAAGATATGGGAGTCGCCAGCGCGCGCAACCCGGTGCGCCTGGCGATTGCCGCCTGGGAGTGGGGCAATTACTACGGCGATGCCAAGTATGAGGGCGCGAAGCTGGATATTTCGAAGTGGAAGCGCCCCAGTCCCGAGACCATCCCCAGCCACGCCAAGGCCGCCGGGCTCTACATGATATGCACCATGTCCAAGCACGCCGCCGAGGCCAAAGGCTGCTCGGATGCGCTGATGATGGATTACCGCGGATATGTGGCCGAGGCGACCGGGGCCAATATCTTCTTTGTCAAGGATGGCGAGGTGCATACGCCCAAGCCTGACTGCTTCCTCGACGGGATCACCCGCCAGACCGTGATCGGGATGCTGAAGGATCGCCAGATCAAGGTGCACGAGCGCCATATCCTGCCCGAGGAACTGGCCGATTTCGAGCAATGCTGGCTCACCGGCACCGCCGCCGAGGTGACTCCGGTGGGGCAGATCGGCGACTGGAAGTTCAAAGTGGGCGATCTGACCCGCGAGGTTGTCGAATCCTACGAGAAACTGGTGCGGGAATAGGGCTTAACTTTTTCTGAACCCGAACATCCTATCCTGCCCGAAGACCGTTTTCGGGAGGCAGGTCATGTCAGCCAGGCAGCGCGGGATCGGAACGCTCATTCTCATCATCACCCTGCTCGTCGCTCCGACGGCGATTTCCCTAAGCTGGTACAAGATCACGGGAAATCCCCTGTTTCGTCCGCTGGGAATCACGGATGAGAATATGCGCGCCTATTTCGGGACCGGCAAGTGGATCGAAATCGTGGCCGAGGTCGAATGGGACAGCGCCCGCTCCGGGCGGCTCGCCCGCGCGGACATGGAGCAGGCCCTGCGCAGGGCTTTCGAGGCCAAGGGGGTGGAGGTGCGGGTGGTCTTCCGCGACAGTGCCTCCGGTACGCGGATCCTGTATCGGGTCGGTCCTTCGGTGATAGGTCCCTATCCGCAAGCGCGCGCGGCCGAAGGGATCAGCGCGGCGGTGGAGGCCTACCGTATGAACGTGCCGTTCAAACCCTGACCCATCCTTTCGTTCCGGCTCGGATGGCCCGCGGGAGCACGAACTTCCTGCGAAAATCGCGGCACCGCCTCCGCTCAGAGCGGCGCCGGCGGCCTGGTACAGGACATGGCATAGTTCACCGACAGGTCGCGCTCGGACAGCGACCACTGCCAGCGCAGCGGGTCGAAAACGAATCCGGTACGATTCATTACCTGCAGCCCGGCCTGTTCCAGGTCACGGGCCAGCTCGTCCGGGGTGATGAACTTGCGCCATTCATGGGTGCCGCGCGGCAGCCAGCGCATCACCCGTTCGGCGCCGAAGATGGCCACCGCGTAGCTCTTGAGGTTGCGATTGATGGTCGAAACCAGCAGCAGCCCGCCGGGCCTGAGCAGCTTCCGGCACGAGGTCAGGAAGGCGAGCGGATCGGCCACATGCTCGACGATCTCCATCGCCAGCACCACGTCGAACTGCTCGCCCGCCGCTTCCAGCGCCTCGGCGGTGCTGTGGCGGTAGTCGATCACGAGCCCGACCTGCTCCGCATGGAGGCGGGCCACCGGGATATTGCCCTCGGCGGCGTCAGCCCCCACCACATCGGCCCCGAGCCGCGCCATGGGCTCGCTCAACAGCCCGCCGCCGCAGCCGATGTCGAGCAGGCGCAGCCCCTCGAACGGGCACCCGCGCTCCCGGTCGCGCCCGAAATGCGCGGCGATCTCGCGCACGATGAATTCGAGCCGCACCGGGTTCATCATGTGCAGCGGCTTGAACTTGCCCTCCGGGTCCCACCACTCGGCGGCCATGGCCTCGAACTTGGCGACTTCGGCGGTGTCGATACTGGTCTGCATTGCGCTCTCTTTTCGCATGGCGACAGGTCTCGCGGCGTTATATAGGTCAGATATGGACCGGATGTCAGACAAAAACAGGCCGCGCGGCAAACTTTACCCGCCGATTCGCCCCTACAGCCAGCAGATGCTGGACGTGGGCGATGGCCACATGATCTATCTGGAAGAAAGCGGCAATCCGCAGGGTATCCCGGTGGTGGTGTTTCACGGTGGCCCCGGCGGCGGCTCCAGCCCCACCATGCGCCGCTTTTTCGACCCTGAAGCCTACCGGATCGTCCTGTTCGACCAGCGCGGCTGCGGCAATTCGCTTCCGCACGCCGTGGTGCGCGACAACACCACCTGGCACCTGATCCAGGACATCGAATATATCCGCGAAACCCTGCATATCGACCGCTGGATCGTCTTCGGCGGCTCCTGGGGGGCGACGCTGGCGCTGGTCTATGCCCAGACCCACCCGCGCGCGGTGGCCTATCTGGCGCTGCGCGGGGTGTTCCTGGCGACCCGGGCCGAGCTTGACTGGTTCTATGGCGGCGGGGCGGGGCGTTTCTTCCCGGAACTGTGGCAGAACTTCACCCGCCTGATTCCCGAAGAAGAGCATGACGATCTGATCAAAGCTTATCACAAGCGTCTGTTTTCCAATGATAAAACCGAACAGTCCCTCTATGCGAAGGCCTGGGCCGGCTGGGAAAACGCGCTCGCCTCGATAGACAATCCCGCTCGCCCCATCGACATGCCCGGCGATTATGCCCTGGCCTTTGCGAAGATCGAAAATCACTATTTCACCCACGGCGCCTTTCTCGAACGCGACGGGCAGATCCTGGACGACATGTTCCGCATCGCTCATATCCCCGGCTTGATCGTGCAGGGGCGCTTCGACATGATCTGCCCGCCACGGGCCGCCCACAGCCTGCACCGGCGCTGGCCCTCGAGCGAGCTCAGGATGGTCCACAAGGCCGGCCACGCCCTCTCCGAGCCGGGCATCGCCGCCGAACTGGTCCAGCTGATGGACAAGCTCAAGCGCCAGCGCGATACGCTCGGCCTGTAGCTGCGCAGATGCGCCCTTGCGCCCGGCGCCGATTCCTCCTATATCAACCTCGACAGCGGCGCTTCGGTTTCCACCCCCGAGGCTCCACCGGAGAGTTTCACGGGCCGCGCGCCCGTTTTTTTGTGCCCGCCCGCCGGGCCGGAGATAGCCGACATGAGCGACCTGATCGCCAAGACGAGTATCGACCGCCGCCTTGCCGACATCGTGCGGCCGGTGGTGGAAGACATGGGCTATGAGCTCGTGCGCCTGCGCCTGTCGGGCGGCAGGAAGCCGGTGCTGCAGGTCATGGCCGAGCGCCCCGGCGGCGGCATCGAGGTGGACGACTGCGCCGAGATCTCCACCGCGCTCAGCGCCGTGCTAGACGTGGAAGACCCGATCGAGGGCAATTACACGCTGGAGGTTTCCTCCCCCGGCATCGACCGCCCGCTGACCCGGCTCGCCGATTTCGATGCCTGGAAGGGCTATCTCGCCAGGCTCGAGACCAGCGAGCTTATCGACGGGCGCAAGCGATTCAAGGGAGTGCTTGAGGGAGTCGAGGGCGATGAGGTGCTGATCGGCATCGAAGAGGGCACGATCGGGCTGAAATTCGACTGGCTGGCCGATGCCCGGCTGGTGCTGACCGACGAGCTGATCCGCGACATGCTGCGCGCCCGCAAGGCCGGTGCCGTGGACGAATCGAAATTTGACCAGATAGAGACCGAAGACGGTTCCGAGGAGGGCTGACATGTCTATCACATCCGCAAACCAGCTGGAGCTTCTGCAGACCGCCGCCGCCGTGGCGCGCGAAAAGATGATCGACCCGGAGCTGGTCATCGAGGCCATGGAAGAGAGCCTCGCGCGTGCCGCCAGGAGCCGCTACGGCGCCGAGATGGACATCCGCGTGTCGATCGACCGCAAGACGGGCCGCGCCGCCTTCACCCGCGTGCGCACCGTGGTCGAGGACGACGCGCTTGAGAATTACCAGGCCGAGATGACCGTGGAGCAGGCCCGCCAGTATCTGGAGGACCCCAAGGTCGGCGATACCTTCGTCGAGGAAGTGCCGCCAGTCGAGCTTGGCCGCATCGCCGCCCAGAGCGCCAAGCAGGTGATCCTGCAAAAGGTGCGCGAGGCCGAGCGTGAGCGCCAATACGAGGAGTTCAAGGATCGCGTCGGCACCATCATCAACGGCCAGGTCAAGCGCGAGGAATACGGCAATGTCATCGTCGATGTGGGCGTGGGCGAGGCAATCCTGCGGCGCAACGAGAAGATCGGCCGCGAAAGCTACCGCCCCAATGACCGCATCCGCGCCTATGTCAAGGACGTGCGCCGCGAGCAGCGCGGCCCGCAGATCTTCCTCAGCCGCACCGCGCCCGAATTCATGGCCGAACTTTTCAAGATGGAAGTGCCCGAGATCTACGACGGCATCATCGAGATCAAGGCCGTGGCCCGCGACCCCGGCTCGCGCGCCAAGATTGCGGTGATTTCCTATGACAATTCCATCGACCCGGTCGGTGCCTGCGTCGGCATGCGCGGCTCGCGCGTGCAGGCGGTGGTGAACGAGCTTCAGGGCGAAAAGATCGACATCATCCCCTGGAACGAAGACGTGCCCACCTTCCTCGTCAATGCGCTCCAGCCCGCCGAAGTCTCCAAGGTCGTGATTGACGAAGACGCCGAGCGGGTCGAGGTGGTGGTGCCCGACGAACAGCTCAGCCTCGCCATCGGCCGGCGCGGCCAGAACGTGCGGCTTGCGAGCCAGCTCACGGGGCTCGATATCGACATCCTGACCGAGGAAGAGGAAAGCGCGCGCCGTCAGGCCGAATTTGCCGAGCGCACCAGGCTGTTCATGGAGATGCTGGACCTCGACGAATTCTTCGCCCAGCTGCTGGTCGCGGAAGGCTTTACCAGCCTCGAGGAAGTCGCCTATGTGGAGCTTGACGAACTGCTGGTGATCGACGGGGTGGACGAAGAAACCGCCAACGAGCTTCAGGCCCGCGCCCGCGACGTGCTCGAGGAACGCAACCGCAAGGCGCTCGAACATGCCCGCGAACTGGGTGCGCAGGACAGTCTGATCGCCTTCGAAGGCCTGACCCCGCAGATGATCGAGGCGCTGGCCGAAGACGGGATCAAGACCATCGAGGATTTCGCCACCTGCGCCGATTGGGAGCTGGCCGGGGGCTGGACCACCGTTGACGGCGAGCGGGTCAAGGATGACGGCATCCTCGAGCCCTTCGACGTGAGTCTGGAGGAGGCGCAAGACCTGATCATGACCGCCCGGGTGATGCTCGGCTGGGTCGACCCGGCAGATCTGGAGGCTGAGGGCGAAGCAGGGGGCGAAGCGGGCGAGGGTGACGAAGCCGGCGCGGAGGCTGAAGCCTGATCGCAGGCTTCAGGTGATCCCGGTGACCCGCGGCGGCCGAAAAAAGGAGCGTGGCGCGCCCGAGCGGCGCTGCATTGCCACGGGCGAGACTGCGCCACGGGCACGGCTGATCCGCTTCGTGATCGGCCCGGACGATGCGCTGGTGCCCGACCTCGCCGGCAAGCTGCCCGGGCGCGGCATCTGGCTGAGCCCCGACCGCGCGGCGCTGGAAAAGGCGGCGCAGAAGGGCCTGTTCACCCGCGCCGCCCGCCGGCCGGTCAAGGCGCCCGAAGACCTCCCCGACCAGATCGAAAGCGCGCTGGCCACACGGCTGGTCCACCTGATCTCGCTGGCGCGCAAGGCCGGCCAGGCGGTGGCCGGATACGAGAAGGTCAGGGGCTGGCTCGCCAGCGGCCGGGCGGCGCTGCTGCTTCAGGCCGGTGACGGCTCGCCCCGGGGCAAATCGAAGCTGCGCCCGCCAGGGGGTGGCGAAACCCTGATCGAAGTGCTGAATGCAGGCGAATTGGGTTTGGCATTCGGGCGGGAAAATGTGATACATGGCGCGCTTGCCGCTGGCGGACTCGCGCAACGTGTTGTAGATGAGGCCGCAAGGCTGCAAGGCTTGCGCGCAAGAAGCGGCGGATGAGCGCCGGAAAGGTACGAAGACCAGATGAGCGACAGTGACGGCAAAAAGACCCTTGGACTGCGCGGTGGAGCGCGAACGGGACAGGTGAAGCAGAGCTTCAGCCACGGCCGGACCAAGAATGTGGTGGTGGAGACCAAGCGCAAGCGCATCGTGGTTCCCAAGCCCGGCGCCAAGCCCGGCGCTGCCAATCGCGCCCCTGCCCCGGCCAAGAGCGATCCGGCCAAGCGCCCGGCCGGGATCTCCGATGCGGAAATGGCCCGCCGGATGAAGGCACTCGCGGCCGCCAAGGCCCGCGAGGCCGAAGAGGCCGCCCGCCGCGAGGCCGAAGAAAAGGCCCGCGCTGAAGAGCGCGCCCGCCGACGTGCGGAGGCCGAGGCGAAGGAGCGCGAAGAGCGTGAGCGGGCCGAGAAGGCGCGTGCCCGGGCCGAAGAGGACGAGCGCAAGAAGCGCGAAGCCGAGGAGGCGAGAAGCCGCGGCAAGGCACCGGTTCCCGCTGCCGACCCGGCCGCCGCGCAGGTTTCCGAGCGCGCCCGACCGGGCGGCAAGGGTGCTGCCCCCCGCAAGCAGGAGCGTGACCAGCGCGGCTCCAGACCCGGCAAGGGCGTGCGCGATTCGGGCCGCCGCTCCGGCAAGCTGACGCTGAACCAGGCCCTTTCGGGCCGTGACGGCGGCCGCCAGCAATCGCTTGCCGCCATGCGCCGCAAGCAGGAGCGCGCCCGGCAGAAGGCCCTGGGCCAGGCCGCCCCGCGCGAAAAGGTCATTCGCGATGTCCAGGTTCCCGAGACCATCGTGGTTTCCGAACTGGCCAACCGCATGGCCGAGCGCGTGGCCGATGTGGTCAAGGCGCTGATGCAGATGGGCATGATGGTTACTCAAAACCAGACCATCGACGCCGACACCGCCGAACTGATCGTCGAGGAATTCGGTCACCGCATCGTGCGCGTCTCCGATGCCGATGTGGAGGACGTGCTGCATGCCGAGGAGGACAAGCCCGAGGATCTCGAGCCGCGTCCGCCGGTGATCACCATCATGGGCCATGTGGACCACGGCAAGACCTCGCTTCTCGACAAGATCCGCCACACCAAGGTCACCGCGGGCGAGGCCGGCGGCATCACCCAGCATATCGGCGCCTATCAGGTAAAGACCGATGACGGCGTGGTGTTGACCTTCCTTGATACGCCCGGCCACGCCGCCTTCACCTCGATGCGGGCGCGCGGCGCGCAGGTGACCGATATCGTGGTGCTGGTGGTGGCCGCCGACGACGCGGTGATGCCCCAGACCGTCGAGGCGATCAACCACGCCAAGGCCGCCGGCGTGCCGATGATCGTTGCGATCAACAAGATCGACCTGCCCGCCGCCGACCCGGACAAGGTGCGCACCGACCTGCTCCAGCACGAGGTGATCGTCGAGAAACTGTCCGGTGATGTGCAGGATGTGGAAGTCTCCGCCGCCACCGGGCAGGGGATCGACGAGCTTCTCGAAGCCATTGCCCTGCAGGCCGAGATTCTCGAGCTCAAGGCCAATCCGAACCGCCCCGCCGAGGGCGCAGTGATCGAGGCCAAGCTCGATGTGGGCCGCGGCCCTGTGGCCACCGTGCTGGTGCAGAAGGGCACGCTGAAGCAGGGCGACGTCTTTGTCGTCGGCGAGCAATGGGGCAAGGTCCGGGCTCTGATCAACGACCGCGGCGAGCGGGTCAGGGAGGCCGGGCCATCGGTCCCGGTCGAGGTGCTCGGCCTGCACGGCACGCCCGAGGCCGGCGACGTGCTCAACGTGGTCGAGACCGAGGCCACCGCCCGCGAAATCGCCGAATATCGCCACGAAAAGGCCAAGGAAAAGCGCGCCGCCGCCGGTGCCGCCACCACGCTCGAGCAGCTCATGGCCAAGGCCAAGGCGGATGAAAACGTCGCCGAGCTGCCGGTGCTGGTGAAGGCCGACGTGCAGGGCTCGGCCGAAGCCATCGTGCAGGCGCTGGAAAAGATCGGCAATGACGAGGTGCGCGTGCGCGTGCTCCATTCCGGCGTCGGCGCCATTACCGAGACCGATGTGGGGCTCGCCGAAGCCTCCAACGCGCCGATCATCGGCTTCAATGTCCGCGCCAATGCCTCGGCCCGCAAGGTGGCCAACCAGAAGGGCGTCGAGATCCGCTATTACAGCGTGATCTATGATCTCGTGGATGACGTGAAGGCCGCCGCCTCCGGCCTGCTCAGCGCCGAGGTGCGGGAGAATTTCATCGGCTATGCCGAGATCCGCGAAGTGTTCAAGGTCTCGGGCGTGGGCAAGGTCGCCGGCTGCCTCGTCACCGAGGGCGTGGCCCGCCGCTCCGCCGGCGTGCGTCTGTTGCGCGACAATGTGGTGATCCACGAAGGCACGCTCAAGACCCTCAAGCGCTTCAAGGACGAGGTGGCCGAGGTGCAGTCGGGTCAGGAATGCGGCATGGCCTTCGAGAATTACGACGACATCCGCAAGGGCGACGTGATCGAGATCTTCGAGCGCGAGGAGGTCCAGCGCACGCTGGACTGAGCCACAAGCAAACGCACGGGAAAAGGCCGCTTTCGGGCGGCCTTTTCATTTGCGACAGCGGGTCATCACTTCGCGCTGGCGCCCACCGGAAAGCCTTCGAACAGCCTGTCGCCGACCCGCACGACAATGCGCCCCTGCGCGCCCTTGCGCACGAAAAGCCCCTGCACCTGGACACACGATCCCAGCTGGATTGTTTTTACCATGACATCCCCCAATGCCCTGTCCCGCAAGAATATTAGCCTGCATCCGGCTCCGGCGCAACAGATCGCAAAGGGCTGCTACAACAGGTCGCGCAGCACCGGGATCAGGGGCGCATCGGCGGGGGGCATGGGGCAGGATTCGATCTCGCCGATACGCACCCATTTCAGCACCTGCCCCTCCAGCGGCCGCACCGTGCCTTCCCATTTGCGGCAGGCAAAGAGCGGCATCAGTAGGTGGAAGTCGTCATAAGCGTGGCTGGCGAAGCTGAGCGGGGCGAGGCAGGAGCGCCAGGTTTCGATGCCGAGCTCCTCGCGCAGCTCGCGGATCAGGGCTGCTTCCGGGCTTTCGCCGGGCTCGACCTTGCCGCCCGGGAATTCCCACAGCCCGGCCATCGCCTTGCCCTCCGGGCGGCGGGCCAGCAGCAGGCGCCCGTCGCGGTCGATCAGCGCTACGGCGGAAACCAGCACCAGCTTCACGAGCGGTAATCCGCGTTGATGGAGATATAGCCGTGGGTGAGATCGCAGGTCCAGATCGTGGCCGCGCTCTTGCCCAGCCCCAGATCCACCGCGATGGTGATCTCCGGCGCTTTCATCACCGCCGCGCCGTCTTCCTCGCGGTAACCCGGCGCGACCCAGCCCCTTTCGGCCACCAGCACATCGCCGAAGCGGATCGTCAGCAGGTCGCGCTCGGCCCGGGCGCCGGACTTGCCGATCGCCATTACCACGCGGCCCCAGTTCGGATCCTCGCCGGCAATGGCGGTCTTGACCAGCGGCGAATTGGCAATGGCAAAGGCATGGGTGCGCGCGTCCGCTTCGCTCGCCGCCCCGGTGACCCGCACGGTGACGAACTTGCTCGCCCCCTCGCCATCGCGCACCACCTGCCGGGCCAGGTCGCGCATGACCCCATGGAGCGCCGCGCGAAACTCGGCGCTGCCGGCGACATCGACCCCCGAAGCTCCGGTCGCCGCCACCAGCAGCGTGTCGGAAGTGGAGGTATCGCTGTCCACGGTAATCGAATTGAAGGTGCTGCCCACCAGCGCGCCGACCATCTCCTGCAGCGCCGGCTGGGCGATGCGGGCATCGGTGAAGATGAAGACCAGCATGGTCGCCATATCCGGCGCGATCATGCCCGAGCCCTTGGCGATGCCGGCGATATTCACGCGCTTGCCGTCGATCTCGACCACCGCCCCCGCGCCCTTGGCAAAGGTGTCGGTGGTGCGGATCGCCTCCGCCGCGTCGCGGATGCGCGCGGGTGAGAGGCCGACGGCGAGCGTGCCGAGATGCACGCTGATCTTCTCGTGCGGCAGCGGCTCGCCGATGACGCCGGTGGAGGCCGTGAACACCCGCTCGCGCGCGATGCCCAATGTCTCGGCCACGGCCCCGGTCAGCGCCTCCACCGCCTCTACCCCACGCCCGCCGGTAAAGGCATTGGCATTGCCGGCATTGACGAGAATCGCCGCCTTGCCGGTGGGCGCGCCGCCGAGCTTGGCCTGGCAGTCCAGCACCGGCTCGGCGCGGGTGGCCGAGCGGGTGAACGCCCCGGCAATCGCCGTGCCCTCCGCCATCTCGGCCAGCATCACGTCCGGCCGGCCCACATATTTGACCCCGGAATTGACCGTGGCAAAGCGCACGCCTTCGATCACCGGCAGGTCGGGAAAGCGCGGCGGGGCAAGCGGCGAGACCGAGGGGGTCTTGCCGCCCCCGGCCTGTTTCAGGGCACGTTTGAGCTTCTTCAGCTTCTTGCGCAGCCGCTTTATCTCGGCTTTTTTGCCCATGTTTCAGGGGTTTACTTCAGCAGATCGTCATTGCGCAGAAGCGAGGGGTCGATCCCGGTCAGATCGGCGCGCTCCACGTCCGCCGCTTCCAGGAGCCTTGCCAGGGCCGCTTCCACGGCATTGTCCTGCAGCTTTTGTACCAGCTCCTCGGCCACCTCGGCCAGCGGCGGAACAGGCTTGTCACGGGTCTCGTTGAGCCGGATCACATGCCAGCCGAACTGGGTCTGCACCGGCTCCTGGCCGATCGTGCCCGGTTCTAGCGCCATCACCGCTTCTTCGAAGGGCTTGACCATCATGCCGGCGCTGAACCAGCCCAGTGCGCCACCGCCGGGGCCGGAGGGGCCGGTGGAATACTCCCTGGCAAGCTCCGCAAAATCGGCGCCGTCGTTGAGCTTGCCGATCAGGGCTTCGGCTTCCTCCCTGGTCTCCACCAGGATATGCGAGGCATTGTACTCGGTTTCGGGTTCGGCATTGGCATAGGTCTCGTCATAGAGCTTCTGCAGCGCCTCTTCGGTAACCGCATCGGCGATGACCTCGTCGAGCTTCTCTCCCGCGATCAGGGCGCGGCGCTCGTTTTCCAGCCTGAGTTCGGTTGCACGGCTGATCTCGCCGACGGCCTGTTCCAGCAGGGTCTGCTGGATCAGCTGCTCTAGGATGCCCTCGAACAGGATCTCGTCGGGCAGCGCCTGGTACTGCTCGGGCAGGGCGGCGCGGGTAGCGATGACATGACCGAGCGTGATCGCTTCGCCGTTGACCGTGGCCAGCACCGTATCGGTGCCGACATCCCCGGTCTCCGGCGCGGCTCCGTCGGCGGCCGGAACGGTGCTCTCCTGCGCCAGGGCGGGGGTCAGCGGGGCGGCATAAAGCAGGAGCGCCAGCATCGCGGTTGTTGTTCTCATCATGTTTTCATCCTCTGGACGGGCCGGAAGTCCCGGCGACATTGACACTCCCCCCCCTGCCCCTTACATCGCTGAGGGTCCGGGCGGCGCTGACTTCGCGCCCTTGATAGGCGGACACGCGGGAGGGGGCAAGTGCTCACTCGGGCGGGCCGGGTTAACATTATTGCGAACGGGGCAAAACATGCTGGGCTTAGGAAAGTTGGCCAGGAAGGTCTTTGGCACTCCCAATGACCGCAAGATCAAGGCAACCGCCCCGATCGTGGTGAAGGTGAACGCGCTGGAGCCGGAATTCGAGAAGCTCACCGACGAAGGCATCATCGAAAAGACCCGCGAGTTCCAGAAGCGCGTGCAGGAGGGCGAATCGCTCGACGACCTGCTGCCCGAGGCCTTTGCCAATTGCCGCGAGGCGGCGCGCCGGGCGCTGGGCCTGCGCGCCTTTGACGTGCAGCTGATGGGGGCGATCTTCCTGCATCAGGGCATGATCGCCGAGATGAAGACCGGCGAGGGCAAGACCCTGGTCGCCACCTTCGCCGCCTATCTCAACGCGCTCACCGGCAAGGGCGTGCATGTGGTCACGGTCAACGACTACCTCGCCCGGCGCGATGCCGAGTGGATGGGCAAGGTCTATGCCCAGCTTGGCCTGACCACCGGCGTGGTCTATCCTCAGCAGCCCGACGACGAGAAGCGCGCCGCCTATCAGGCCGACATTACCTATGCCACCAATAACGAGCTCGGCTTCGACTACCTGCGCGACAACATGAAATCCGAGCTCAAGGACATGTATCAGCGCGGGCACAATTTCGCCATCGTTGACGAGGTGGACTCGATCCTGATCGACGAGGCGCGCACGCCGCTGATCATCTCCGGCCCCTCTCAGGACCGTTCGCAGCTCTATATCGAAATCGACAAGCTCATTCCTGAAGTGAAGCCCGAGCATTACGAGCTCGACGAAAAGACCCGCAACGTCACCTTTACCGAAGAGGGCAACGAATTCCTCGAGCGCCGCCTGCACGAGATGGGTCTGCTGCCCGAGGAGCAGTCGCTCTATGCGCCCGAAAGCACCACCATCGTCCACCATGTGAACCAGGCCCTGCGCGCGCATGTGCTGTTTCACAAGGACAAGGATTATATCGTGCGAAACGGCGAGGTGGTGCTGATCGACGAATTCACCGGCCGCATGATGGTCGGCCGGCGCCTGTCCGAGGGCCTGCACCAAGCGATCGAGGCCAAGGAGGGCGTGGCGATCCAGCCCGAGAACGTGACGCTGGCACAGGTCACCTTCCAGAACTATTTCCGCCTATATGACAAGCTCGCCGGCATGACCGGCACCGCGCTCACCGAGGCCGAGGAATTCGAGGAGATATACAAGCTCGGCGTGGTCGAGGTGCCGACCAACCTGCCGGTGGCGCGGGTGGATGAGCACGACGCGGTCTATCGCACCGCCCGCGAGAAATACGAGGCCGTGGTCAAGAGCATCAAGGAGGCCCACGAGAAGGGCCAGCCGGTGCTGGTGGGCACGACCTCGATCGAAAAGAGCGAAATGCTCTCGGGCCTGTTGAAAAAGGCCGGGATCAGGCACAACGTTCTGAACGCCCGCCAGCACGAGCAGGAAGCCCAGATCATCGCTGATGCCGGTCGCCCCGGTGCCGTGACGATTGCCACCAACATGGCCGGGCGCGGCACCGATATCCAGCTTGGCGGCAATGTGGAGATGCGCGTGCTTCAGGCCCTGGCCGAGGACCCCGAGGCCGACCCGGCCGAGATCCGCAAGAAGATCGAGGCCGAAGTGGCCGCCGACAAGGAAAAGGTCAAGGCGGCCGGCGGGCTCTTCGTGCTCGCCACCGAGCGTCACGAGAGCCGGCGGATCGACAACCAGCTGCGTGGCCGCTCCGGCCGGCAGGGCGATCCGGGCCGCTCGGCCTTCTTCCTCAGCCTCGAAGACGACCTGATGCGCATCTTCGGCTCCGAGCGGCTCGACAAGGTGCTCTCGACCCTGGGCATGAAGGAGGGCGAGGCGATCGTGCATCCCTGGGTCAACAAGTCGCTCGAGCGCGCTCAGGCCAAGGTAGAGGGGCGCAATTTCGACATCCGCAAGCAGTTGCTCAAGTTCGACGACGTGATGAACGACCAGCGCAAGGTGATATTTGCCCAGCGCCGCGAGATCATGGAGGCGAGCAACCTCTCGGAGATCACCCGCGACATGCGCCATCAGGTGATCGACGATCTGGTGGACCGCTACATGCCGCCAAAGACCTATGCCGACCAGTGGGATACGGAGGGCCTTTATGCGGCGCTTCTGGAGAAGGTCGGCATCGACGTGCCGGTGATCGAATGGGCCGCCGAAGAAGGCGTGGACAATGACGAAATCGCCGAGCGGCTCTATGAGGCTTCCGACGAATTCATGGCGAAAAAGGCCGCCGATTTCGGCGCCGAGACCATGCGTGCGATCGAGAAGCAGGCACTGCTGCAGACCATCGACGCCAAGTGGCGCGAGCATCTGCTGACGCTTGAGCATCTGCGCTCGGTGGTGGGCTTCCGCGGCTATGCCCAGCGCGACCCGCTCAACGAATACAAGACCGAGGCCTTCCAGCTGTTTGAAAATATGCTCGACGCCCTGCGCGAAGAGGTGACCAGGCAGCTCGCCCATGTGCGCCCGATGACCGAGGAGGAGCAGGCGGCGATGATGCGTCAGCTTCTCGAGCAGCAGAAGGCGCTGGCCCGGCAGGTCACGCCCGCAGGGGACAAGGCGCTGCAAAGACCCTTCGACGAGAACGACAAGTCCACCTGGGGCGATCCCGGGCGCAACGATCCCTGCCCCTGCGGTTCGGGCAAGAAGTTCAAGCATTGCCACGGGCGGCTGGTCTGAGGACTCCGATTCGCGGATGATCGCGGGGGCGGCGAGTTCTCGTTTCGCCGGAGCCTCCCTTTATGACCGGATTCGGGCGCCTTTTGGGCGAAGATTATCCAATACACTGTAATCATTGCGGTTCTGCACGCCTTCAGGATCGGCAAAATTCATATCGCTTCCCAATAGACGGCGCAATCCTGCGCCAGATTGCCTCTCGGGACATCTTCATCTCGAGGAGGCCAGCATGCCCGTCAGTATCAACAAGCTGCGAATGCTCGCAGGTGTCGTTGTCGTCGCCGTGGCTGGCGGTTCGGGCTATTACATGCAGACGGGCCATCCGGGGTATTCGGCTCCGTCTTCCGTCCGGCCTTCCGCCACGGTGCATGCGGCTTCTCCGGCGCTGGTGGCAGATCAGGGCCCGCTCGCCCCCGTTCTGCCGCCTCGGGCCGAAACGCCCCCGGTGACACGCGCCGCTGCCCGGCCCGTGTTGCTGGTGCCGGAAGCCACCCCGGCGCTGCCGGTGCCGGAGGGCCGCGAGGCCGGGTCGCTCACCCCGGTCGCCGCCGAACCCGTCGGGGAGATGCCCATGCCCGGATCCGCCCGCTATGCCAGCCGGATTGCAGATGAATGCGAGGTAGGTTTTACCGCCACCGCCGCACCCGGAGCGATGGTCGAGCTTACCCTGGAAGCGCCTTGCCGCGCGAACCAGAAGGCCGACATCTTTCACGCCGGCACCCGCTTCACCGTCCGCCTCGACGAGCGCGGGCTGGCCCGGGCCTTGGTGCCGGCACTGGAGGAAGAGGCCTTCTTCAGCGCCCTCTTTGCCGACGGACGCGCGGAATCCACCGATATCCTGATGCTGACCGCCGGGGATTACCGACGCTTCGCCCTGTTCTGGAAGGGCGAGACCGGGTTCGACCTCTACGCGTTGGAAAACGGCGCCGAGTATGGCGAGTCGGGCATGGTCAGCGCCGGACAGCCCTACGATGCCCGGCGCGCCCTTGCCGGGGAGGGCGGCTTCTTCACCGCGCTTGGCAGCGGCGGGCCCGGTGCCTATCGCGCGCTGGTCTATTCCTGGCCGGTTAGGCTCGGTGATTTCGGCCCTGCTCCCGAAATCAGTATCGAGGCCGAAGTACTGGAAAACACTTGTGGCACCGAAATCACGGCGGGCTTCCTTGCCACCGGACCGAATACTTCCGGCGAGGTTACCCCGCTCTTCATGGAGGTGCCCGGCTGCGATGCCGTGGGGCAATATCTGGTATTGAAAAACCCGCCCCTACCCGTGACAATCGCGGCCAATTGAGGCTGTTTGCGGGGCGTGACAGATGACTCTCCTGCGAGCGGCGTTCTGCGCCGCTCTTTTCCTGCTGGTGGTCTCCCTGGCCCCTCCGGCAGCACTGGCCGAAGACGCCACCCTGACCGCGCGCGATGGCTCGATCCGACTGAGCGGCGACCTGCTGAGCTATGACGGCGAATATTACCGCAT
>JALTZY010000069.1 GCA_027045905.1 Paracoccaceae bacterium | reverse complement strand
GGCCT
The DNA here is from genome assembly GCA_027045905.1 of Paracoccaceae bacterium. Lineage (GTDB taxonomy): Bacteria > Pseudomonadota > Alphaproteobacteria > Rhodobacterales > Rhodobacteraceae > JAAEUB01. The sequence goes on along the minus strand of JALTZY010000069.1, from coordinate 5,894 downwards.
CGTGCGCGCCTGGCGCTTCTTCGCCGGCGACACCGCCGCCACCACCCCCCCCGCGCCGGAGCGGATCCTCGCCGCAAGCGAGAGCGACCCCGCCGCCGGACGCGCCCTCGCCCTGCTGGCCCGGATGCTGGGGCGCATCTGTGCCGATCTCGCCTGCATCCACCTGCCGCTGGGCGGCATCTGCCTCACCGGAGGCCTGGCGCGTGGTCTGACACCACATCTCGACACCGCCGGCTTCACCGAAAACTTCCGCCCGCTCGCCCACCTGCCGCACATGGCCGGGGCATTTCCGGTGCGCCTGATCGCCGACGATACCGCCGCGCTCATCGGCGCTGCCCGCATCTTCGCGCCCTGAAGCCCTTCCCGAACAGCGCCGCACGGCTTTTTCGCGAAAAATGCGCCCGTCTTAGGCCAATCTTAACCTGTCCCGTTCTAGACCCGAGGAAACGGACAGAAAGGGGCCAGATCATGCTGATCACAGGCATGCCGGGCAAGGTGCCCGCATGAGCGACACGGTGGTAAAACTCGCACCCCGCCTCGACACCGCACAGGTCGGGGCGCTGGCAGCTAGCATCCTCGAACATGCCGGTCACGACCTGGCGCTGGATGCGAGCGAGGTAACCCATTTCGGCGCCATGGCGGTGCAGGTGATCCGCGCCGCGGCAAAAAGCTGGCAGGCCAGCGGCCACGCCCTGACCATCACGGGGCTTTCCAATGATTGCACCGACCAGATCCAGCTCCTGGGCTTCAGCCCGGACAACCTGTGCACATGGGAGAATGCATAATGGGAATTCAGGTATTGGCAGTGGATGACAGCCGCACCATGCGCGACATGCTGCGCCTCGCCCTCACCGGCGCCGGGATCGAGACCCACCTGGCCGAGGACGGCGTGCACGGGCTGGAAGTGCTCGAGGAGATCGACCGCCCCGACGCGATCATCACCGATATCAACATGCCGCGCATGGATGGATTCGGATTCATCGAAGCAGTGCGCGCCCGCGAGGAGACCCGCACCATCCCGATCCTGGTGCTGTCCACCGAAAGCGCCGCCGAGCTCAAGGCCCGCGCCCGCGAAGGCGGCGCCACCGGCTGGATCGTCAAGCCCTTCGACCCGGAAAAGCTGGTCAAGGCCCTCAACATGGTAACGGGATAAGTTCATGTCCGACCCGATGGCAGAAATCCGCGCCTCGTTCTTCATCGAATGCGAGGAATTGCTGGAAAGCCTCCAGGACAGCCTGGAGCTGATGGATTCCGGCGAGGCCGACGACGAAACGGTCAACGTGATGTTCCGCGCCGTGCATTCGATCAAGGGCGGCGCCGGCGCCTTCGGCCTTGATGAGCTGGTCGCCTTCGCTCACAAGTTCGAAACCGTGATGGACATGGTGCGCAACGGCGACCTGACCCCGGACCACGAACTGGTCAAGCTGTTCTTCGTCTGCGGCGACAAGCTGAGCGACCTGGTCCGCCAGGCCCGCGACGGCGAGGAATACGACCCGACCCAGTATGCCGACACGCTGGCAAAGCTGGACGCCCTGATCGGCGAAGACGAAAGCGACGAAGAAGAGATCGACTTCCAGCCTGCCGCCCTGTCGCTGGAGCTCGGCGGCGAGGGCGAGGGCACCGCCCCCGGCCTGCCGGACCTTCCCGGCCTGCCGCCCCTGGGCGGGGACGATGGGGCAGACGCTGACGCGGCCGCCGCCTCGCAGGAGCCGGTCCTGCATATCCGCTTCACCCCGGAAACCGCCCTCTATGCCAGCGGTAACGAGCCCCTGTACCTGTTTCGCGCCGTGCGCGACCTGGGCGACCTCACGGTGCGCTGCATCGAAGACAAGCTGCCCCCCCTCGAAGCGCTCGACCCGGAAAAGGCCTTCCTGTCCTGGGAACTCACCCTCCTCAGCGGCGAGGGCGAGGCGGCAGTGCGCGAAGCCTTCGACTTCGTTGACGGCCTGTGCGAACTGACCGTCACCGAGCAGACTGCTGCCGGCGGCGACAGCCAGCCCGACCCGGTCGAAACCGCCGCGCCCTCCACTGGCAGCCCCGACAAATCCGGGGCCGACACCTCTGCGGAGCTCCCCACACCTGCCGCACCTTCCGGCACACGGGCAGCCCCGATCGACACGGCCGAGCCGGCAGAAAAACCCGCCGCCCCTCCCGCCGACAAAAAGGCCGGAAAACCGCAGGCCAAATCCGCCGGCTCCAAGTCCACAGGCGCCAAAAAATCCGCCGCAGCCACCCCGCGCGCTACCGTCCGCGTGGACCTCGACCGTATCGACCGGCTGGTCAACCTGGTCGGTGAGATCGTCATCAACCAGGCCATGCTGTCGCAAAGCGTCGAAGAAGCCGGCCTGCCGCCGAATTCTCCGGTACGCACCGGGCTCGACGAATTCCTGCAGCTTACCCGGGACATCCAGGAAAGCGTGATGATGATCCGCGCCCAGCCGGTCAAGTCGCTGTTCCAGCGCATGGCCCGTATCGTGCGCGAAGCCTCGGCTGCGGTCGGCAAGGAAGTGCGCCTGATCACCGAAGGCGAGAATACCGAGATCGACAAGACCGTGATCGAGCGCCTCGCCGACCCCCTCACCCACATGATCCGCAACGCAGTGGATCACGGGCTGGAAAGCGCCGAAGAACGCCTCGCCGTCGGCAAATGCGCGGAAGGCATCATCACCCTGAATGCCTCCCACCGCTCCGGGCGCGTGGTGATCGAGATCTCCGATGACGGCGCCGGAATCAACCGTGAGCGCGTACACCAGATTGCCATCGACAAGGGCCTGATCGACCCGGACCTGCAACTGAGCGACAGTGATATCGACAACCTTCTGTTCCTGCCCGGATTTTCCACCGCCAGCGAGGTCTCCAACCTCTCTGGACGTGGCGTCGGAATGGATGTAGTGCGCAGCGCCATCCAGGCCCTGGGCGGGCGGATCAGCATTGCCTCCACCGCCGGAAAGGGCACAACCTTCTCCATTTCCCTGCCGCTCACCCTGGCTGTGCTCGACGGCATGATCGTACGGGTTGCTGGTGAAACCCTGGTCGTCCCCCTCAACGTCATCCAGGAAACCCTGGCGCTGGGTCCGGATGACATCCGCCCCTTCGGTCCGGACACCCATGTGGTCAACATCCGCAATACCTTCGTCCCCCTGCTTGATCTCGGCGCCGAACTCGGCTACCGGGAGCCGCTTGTGGACTATGCCAACAGCGTAATCCTCCTGATCGCCCAGGATGATGGCGAACGTGCCGCAGTGGTCGTCGATTCGATCGAGGATCAGCGCCAAGTGGTAATCAAGGGCCTGCAGGATTCCTACGGCCATGTTCCCGGCATCGCCGCAGCAACAATCCTCGGCGATGGCCAGATCGCCCTGATCCTCGACCCCCTGGACCTAATCAGCGAAGCCAGCGGTTGTACCCGCCCCCAATCCTCCTCGGAACTCACAGCAGGATGAATCGCCATGACTGAAGAACTGAACGAAACCGCCGCACCTGTCGAGGTGGAAGAAAAGGAACTCCTGTCCTTCCTCGTCAGCGGCCAGGATTATTCGGTTGACATCATGTCGGTACGCGAGATCCGCAGCGGTGCCAGCGCCACCTCTCTCCCCCACTCGCCGGATTATGTTCGCGGCGTGATCAATCTGCGCGGAACCGTCCTGCCGATCATCGACCTCGCCAAACGACTGGGAATGGAAGCCGACCTGGACGAATCTCGAAATGTCATCATCGTCGTTGCCGTGGAAGATCGGACGTTCGGCCTGATGGTCGATGCCGTATCCGATATCCTGTCGATCCCCGAACACGAAATGCAAACGCCCCCGGAAATGCGCGCAGACGTGGAGCATAACTTCGTTTCCGCTCTGACGATCGTCAAGGACAGGATGATCAGGGTCCTGGATCTCAATGCAGTCATGCCCCCCAGCCGAGAGGAGGCGGCGTGAATATCGCCACACATCCCCGTCCTGCAAGCGCCAGCCGCGCCAGGCCGCAACTGGACGAAAAGGCCTTTGAAAGGATATCCGCAATTGCGCTTGCCGATGCGGGGCTCGACATCGCCCCCAGCAAGATGGCCATGGTCCATACCCGCCTGGCGCGGCGCCTCAGAGCACTCGGCCTGCCCGATTACGAAGCCTATTGCGCCCTTATAGAAAGCCCGGAGGGCCGTGAAGAACGGCGCGAGATGATCTCGTCCCTCACCACGAATGTTTCCCATTTTTTCCGCGAAGACCACCACTTCGAAAGGTTGGTCCAGGAGGTCCTGCCGGGCCTGCGCCAAAAGATCGAGACCGGGCAACGCGTACGGATCTGGTCGGCCGGCTGCTCCAACGGACAGGAACCCTACACGATCGCGATGTCGATCAGTGAAAATTACGATCTCCCCCAAGGCGCTGACCTGCGTATTCTGGCCACCGACATCGACCCCAAGGTTATCGCTTTTGCCCGCCGCGGCGCATATGACGAACGTATGGTGTCCGGTGTCGCCCCTGCCCTCCTGGAAAAGTATTTCACACGCCGGCAAACGGCCACGGGCGGTTCCTGGATCGTTTCGCAGAAGTTGAAGCGCCTGATTTCCTTCAGAGAGCTGAACCTGCTCCAACCATGGCCCATGCAGGGGAAATTCGATGTGATCTTCTGCAGGAATGTGGTGATCTATTTCAATGAGAAAACCCAGCAGAAACTCTGGAAAAACTTTGCCCGGATACTGCACCCCGGGGGATGGCTGTTTCTTGGCCATTCGGAGCGCGTCTCGGAACAGTATCTCGACCTTCTGTCTCCCGCAGGTATGACAACCTACCGGCGCTCAGAAAATCCGGGCGCACTTTGAATGCTTTGCAGTAGAAAGGATCAAAATGGCCCTTCGTGACCAACTCAGAACCATTGTGGTAGACGACATGTCGACTTCACGGGGATTGATCACTCAGGCCCTGGACGGCTTTGGCATCCGCCAAGTCGAAAGCGCCTCCGATGGCCCCACCGCCCTGAAAAAAATCGCGGCCTGGCCAGTGCACCTGGTAATCTCGGACATGAACATGCCCGGGATGAACGGCCTGCAGTTATTGCACGCCTTGCGCTCCAATGCACAGACAAAAGGGGTAGGTTTCCTTTTGATCACCGGCAAAGCGGATCGCGAAATCATTGAAACCGGCCGAAAACTGGGCATGAACAACCTGGTAAAGAAACCATTCCAGCCCGACGACCTGCGCAAGGCGATCGAAGCAATTGTCGGTCGACTCTGATGCGGACCGTTTCCGAAATGGCGCGAACAGGCAACGGCGAAATCGCCTGCGAGATGCATCTCGTGCTTGAGGCCGTCGCCGCAGAACTGGAACACTCGGCCAGAATATGCGCCGAAATCCAGTGGGTCATTTCCGAGTTGCTGGAGTACGCGCAGCATCCGAACCTCACCAGGGAGTTGCATATCCTGCAGGAAATCGACCGGATCCAACAAACCCTTGAGGATCTGTCCAGACTCCTGAACGCGACGGCATCTCCGGTAAGGGGAGTACGTGCAAAACATGCAAGCCTGTCACAACATGTAAAGCTGGATTCACTACGCAGCCGGCTGTTCCGCACTCTCGCCGCAGCAAAAGGTGACCGGAATTCCGATCCGCACGAAACCGGCGAAGATGAGGACATTACCTGGCTTTGAACCGCCCCGGGTTTACCGGAGAGCCGGCCCGATGAATCTGAACAGTTGAGATAAGTGGATTGTCTGCTCCCAAATCGGCAGGATTGCCGGGAAAGGAGCGTAGAAGATGACGAGACGATCGAGACGGGATGACCTGCTCCCCGGAAAAGTTCTCGAATTTGGGTTAGTCTGTTCTTCAACGGAGGAGACAGACGATGAAGAGAAGCCGTTTCAGCGAAGATCGGATCATCGGGATATTGAAGGAACACCAGGCTGG
>JALTZY010000068.1 GCA_027045905.1 Paracoccaceae bacterium | reverse complement strand
CGAGAGAACCGTCGAGGCAACCTGGCGAAGAATAGGAACACTCCTCGACCGGTTTACACCCGACGAATGCGCAAACTACCTCAAAAACGCAGGATACGCTTCAAACTAGCCTCATCTCGTTCTTGTATATCAATGTGCTGAGTGGATTCCCAAACACTCCGGCAAGTGGAGCGGCGGCACCTGCGGATTTCCACGCATTGCCCGATCCCCTGCGCCTCGTCCCGACCCCGAAACACTTCGGAACTGCCGGCCCGCGAGCCCACGCGTCACGGCCCCGCAGCCCCAAGCCGTCCCAGCGCCCAGCGTGCCGCTTCCGAAAGGGTCGGGTCCGGATCTTCAAACAGCGGGGCCAGCGCATCGGCAAGCGGCGGGTCGGCGGAATTGCCGATCGCATAGGCCACATTGCGCAGGAAACGCGCGCGCCCGGTGCGCTTGACCGGCGAGCCGGCAAACAGAGCGCGAAAGGCCGCCTCGTCCAGCCCGGCGAGGAAGGCGAGGTCCGGCGCGACAAGCTCGGGACGGGCCTTGTAACGGGCCTCGCGCGAGGCGGCGGCAAACTTGTTCCACGGGCAGGCGGCGAGGCAGTCGTCGCACCCATAGATACGGTTGCCCAGAAGCGGGCGCAGGTCTTCGTCGATCGGGCCCTTGTGCTCGATGGTGAGATAAGAAATGCAGCGCCTTGCATCGAGCTGATAGGGGGCGGGAAAGGCATCGGTCGGGCAGGCGGTGAGGCAGGCGCGGCAGGAGCCGCAATGGTCGGTGCCGGGCCGGTCCACCGGAAGCTCCAGCGTGGTGAAGATCGCCCCGAGAAAGAACCAGTTGCCCAGCTCGCGGCTGACCAGATTTGTATGCCTGCCCTGCCAGCCCAGCCCCGCAGCGGCGGCCAGCGGCTTCTCCATCACCGGAGCGGTATCGACGAAGACCTTGATTTCGCAAGATTCCGATGCGGCCTCGATCAGCCAGCGGCCCAGGCGCTTGAGCCGCTTCTTGACGATATCATGGTAGTCGCGATTCTGCGCATAGACGCTGATCGCTCCCTTGCCGGGCTGTCGGGTGACCTCCATCGGGTCATGCTCGGGCGTATATGGCTCGGCCAGCATGATGACCGAGCGGGCCTCGGGCCAGAGCGCGGCGGCCGAGCCGCGCCAGTGCATCCGCTCACCCATCCATGCCATCTGCCCATGCCGCCCCTCGGCGACGAATTGCGCCAGCCGCGCCGCGGTCTCGGGGGTGGCGTCGGGGCGACAGATACCGAGACCGGCGAAGCCCTCGGCGCGCGCCTGCCGCTCGAGCCGGTCCCTGAGCGGGGTCGCGTCGCCCATCAGAAATCGAGATCCGCGTAATGGGCCGGCGGCGGGAAGCCGGGCAGGTTGTCGGCCAGCAGCGAGCGGAAGGCCGGGCGCGACTTGATCTTGGCATACCAGTCGCGCACGTTTGCATTGCGGTTCCAGTCCACATCCGAGACGTAATCCAGCGCCGAGAGATGCGCGGCGGCGGCGAAGTCGGCGAGCGTCATCACGTCGCCCGCCAGCCAGCGGCGATGGTCCAGCAGGCTGCCCATGTAATCAAGGTGGTACTTGATCGCCCGCGCGCCCTGCTTCACATTGCGGCTTTCGGGCGCGAGGCCCATGATCTTCTTGTGGATACGCTCGTAGAGGAGGTTTTTCGTCACTTCGTTGAAGAACTTGTCGTCGAACCAGCCCACCAGCCGGCGCACTTCGTAGCGGGCTTCGGCGCGTTTGGGCATCAGCGGCGGCTCGGGAGCGGTCTCTTCGAGATATTCGCAGATCGCCCCGCTTTCGGCCATGATGCGTCTGCCCATCTGCAGGACGGGCACCTTGCCGGCCGGGTTGCGGCGCATGAATTCGGCAGCCCTCTCCCAGTAGCGCTCCTCGATCAGTTCGACCTCGATCTTCTTTTCGGCCAGCGAGAGGCGTACCTTGCGGCAGGCGGGCGACAGGGGGAAATGATAGAGGCGGTTCATGGCTGCTCGGTGCTTGGGCTCGGTGCCTGATGCTTGTGATCCACACTTCTTATGCACCTCTTTGCCGGGGCTGTTCAATCCTGGAAACAGGCCGCGCGCCCGTCGGCGCGGATCGTCGCCGCCCCGTCGGCGATCCGGCGGGCGCGCTCCTGCATCGCCTTGCCCGGCCGGCTGGCCGAGCGCTGCTTGGGATTGGGCAGCACGGCGGCGAGCAGGGCGGCCTGGCGCATGGTCAGGGACTCGGGCCCGGTATCGAAATAATGCCGGGCGGCGGCTTCGATCCCGAACACGCCTTTGTCGAACTCGATCACGTTCAGATAGACTTCGAGAATGCGCTGTTTGGTCCAGATCAGCTCCACCACCGGGGTAATCAGCGCCTCCAGCGCCTTGCGTGGCCAGGAACGGCCCTGCCAGAGGAAGACATTCTTCACCATCTGCTGGGAGATGGTCGAGCCCCCGCGCCTGCCGCCATCGGCAATGGCTGCGCGGATTGCGGCCATGTCGAAGCCCCAGTGGGTGCAGAAATTGGCGTCTTCGGCAGCGACAATGGCCGGCGCCACATGGGGCGAAAGCTCGGAAAGGGGCACCCATTCATGGTCGATTTCGCCCAGCCGGGCCTTTTCCGAAAGCATGTAGGGGGTGGTGGGCGGATCGAGGAAGGCATAGGCGGAAATCCAGGTCAGCATCACCCCGATCGTGGCCAGCACCAGCCGACGCAGCCAGCGCAACAGCCCCCGGATCGGACGCAGAAGCGCGCCTGCGCCTCCGGCTCTGCTCCTGCGGCGAGGGGCAGGCTTGCGCCGGGACGCGGAGCGGGCTTTCTTGCGTGATTTTCTGGCCATCGACCCCTTTTGGACCTGCCGGCCCGAGGCGGTCAAGCACTCCGGGGATTTACTGCGTCAGGCAGCCAGCAGCCGCCCCTCGAAGCTGCGTGCCACCGGACGCGCGGCGCAGAAGCCGCCGGCTTTAGCCCCCGCCAGTTCCGGGAAAAATCGCATGAGCTCCGCCAGGGTTGCCCGATCGCTGGTCTCCAAAGCATGGGCCGGATGGTAACTCTCCGAATGCAAGCCCGAGGTAGAGAGAATCTCGTGTCGGTCGAACAGAAGGTGCAGGTATTCCACCTCGCCGCCCTCGACGATCAGGATGTCCCGGCCATTGACCAGATCCTTTGCCGCCACCAGAACTTCATCGGCGCCCAGGTAGATCTGCGCCCGCCAGTCGGCGATCAGGATGCGGTGCTGCTGCGAGACCTTCAGATCGGTGCGGTTGCCCAAGGCACCCTTGCGGATGAGCACCGGAGCAAAGGCCCCGACGGCCTCGAACCGGCTCTGCCCGATCCAGCGCAGCGGCTGCAGGCCGTGGTCGCGGGTATGCACGAGATCGCCCACCCTGAGGCTCTCGATCGGGCGCAGGCCGTCAGCAGCCCTGATCATCGTCCCCGGCGTGAAGCAGGCCGGCCCCAGCTCCTTCACATTAAGTGGTCCCTGCGTGCTGACCCAGGTGGTCGAGACCAGCGTGCCATTCTGCAGCACCTGCCCGTCATTCGGAGTAAAGACCCGGCTGCCATCGGCGAGGTAGAATGTCACGCCGGTATAGGTGACATTGCCAACCCCGGGCACATTGACGGTCACCGTGTCGCCAGGCCAGGAAGCGGTGATGTCGATGCCATTGACGGTATCGCCACCCGCAGCTTCGAAATCGAAATCGTCATCCTGGTCAACCAGGGTATAATTGACGAAATTCATCGCCGTACCTGCAGGCGGCGGGCTGTAGGGGTCGATGAGGAAGAACTGATCGTTGTAGGCGGTCGGCACGAAAACAAGCCTTTTATTGTTCACACTCGTTACACGCCGATCTTATAGGTCCGAAATGAGGCATTATTGTGAAATTAGGAAAAAACTTTGAAAAATTCCGCTTTGGCGCGGAATTGGAAACAAGACCTCGGGCGGGGTGCCTGATCCGAAGCCGCCGCCACACCGCCCCTCAGGTCCGTGCCTTCGGTTTTTCGCAGAAAGATCGCCCCGGCTGTACTGCAGGGCGGTCCGTCCGGTCATGCCGGAATAACGGGCCATGACGGGTAACGCCACGGCCCGGAGACTATTGTCAGGGCAGGACCCTGCGGCTCGGCCCCTCGGCATTTTCCTGAGCGACGGCGGCACGGCGCTCCGGGGTCACGCAGACCTTGTCGCCCGCATAGGCCTCGCGCCAGACATAGCCGTCCTTGCAGGTATTGGGTCCATAAGGGCCGGTGGGATCGACGCGGGCGCCGGCGACGTCGTTTTCATGGGCCGCCTGTGCGCGGCTTTCCGGAGTGACGCAGACGTGATCGCCCGGGTAGATGTCGCGCCAGACATAGCCGTCCTTGCAGGTATCCGGCCCGTAGGGGAGGGATGCACCCGGATCGGGGGGCGGCGGGCTGCTGCTGCCGCCGGCGCCGGCGGCGACGGCACCCAGGATGATGCCCAGGATCGCAGCGGCGGCGGCATCGGCATCGCTGCTGCCGGAACCGGAACCGGAGCCTGCGCCAGAGCCGCTACCCGAGCCACCCGACCCGCCGGAGCCTCCGCCGACAGGTGCCAGATAACTGGCACTCACCCAGCCATTGGGGCCGGGATGCTCCACATAGCACCAGTTGCCGGAGCATTCGCGGATATTGACGGCTTCGCCGCCGGAAAGCGTATCCACGCGCATGAATTCGGTCCCCGGACCGCTGCGCACGTTCACATCGCTTCTGGCGATGGCTTCCAGAGCCAGGGCAGCCTGCGCGGTCATGGCCAGCGCCAGCGCGCAGCTGCTCAGAAAGGATATTGTTCTTGAAGACTTCATGAGTCCAACTCCTTGAAAAGATCTTGTCACTCCTAACCCGCTCCAAGGGTGACCCTCTCGGCCCCGCCTGTCAAGGCAGGGTCACCGCAGCGGCAGAAACAGACCTTTTCAGGTCGGTTCAGGCCGAGGCCTCGCCCTCCGTTTCCCGGCCCAGCGGCTGGGGCAGATGTGCAAGCATTTCCTTCGGGCAGACCTGCAGGAAGTTCCCCCGCTCTCGCTCCCAGTGCTCCAGAATGGCAGCCGCCCGGGCGCTGCCGGTCTCGGCAAGATGGCGCTCGATCAGCTCCTTGAGCTCGGCCTCCCAATGCTCCACCGTGACCGGGCAGGTGACCAGGGTATCCATGTTCATCCAGGCGTGGGCCTGACCCTCCGGGTCGTAGAGATATGCTATGCCGCCGGTCATGCCGGCGCCGAAATTGGCGCCGATGGAACCGAGGATCACCGCCACCCCGCCGGTCATGTATTCGCAGCCATTGGAGCCGCAGCCTTCGACCACTACCCGCGCGCCGGAATTGCGCACCGCGAAGCGCTCGCCGGCGCGACCCGCGGCAAACAGGTAGCCATCGGTGGCGCCGTAGAGCACGGTATTGCCGATGATGGTGTTTTCGGCAGCCACCAGCGGGCTCGTCATGGGCGGGCGCACCACGATGGTGCCGCCCGACAGGCCCTTGCCCACGTAGTCGTTGGCATCGCCCGAGACTTCGAGCTTGAGCCCCGGCGCGGCAAAGGCGCCGAGCGACTGGCCGGCGGAGCCGGTGAGCTTGACCGTCAGGTGGTCGGGCTGGAGCGAATTGCGCATCCCGAAGCGCTTGACGATATGGCTCGACAGGCGCGCGCCTACGGTACGGTGGGTATTCTGCACACTGTAGGAAAGCTGCATCTTTTCGCCGTCCTCGAAGAAACGGTGCGCGTCGCGCACGATCTGGGCGTCCAGCGTGTCGTCCACCTCGGTACGGTCGCGGTTGCGGTCATAGGTGATGCTGTCGGCGCCATCGACGCGGATCAGAAGCGGGTTCAGGTCCAGGTCGTCGAGATGGGAGCTGCCGCGGCTGACCTGGGTCAGCAGGTCGGCGCGCCCGATCACCTCGTCGAGCGAACGCGCGCCGATGGAGGCGAGGATCTCGCGCACTTCCTGGGCGTAGAAGGTGATCAGGTTCACCACCTTGTCGGCGGCATCCTGAGTGAACTTTGCGCGCAGGCGCTCGTCCTGGGTGCAGATGCCCACCGGGCAGGTATTGGACTGGCACTGGCGCACCATGATGCAGCCCATGGCGATGAGCGCGGCGGTGCCGATACCGTATTCCTCGGCGCCCATCATGGCGGCCATGACGATATCGCGCCCGGTGCGCAGGCCGCCGTCGGTCCTGAGCGTCACCCGCGAGCGCAGGTTGTTCATCGCCAGCACCTGATGCGCCTCGGTCAGGCCCATCTCCCAGGGAAGGCCGGCGAACTTGATCGAGGTGGCCGGGCTTGCCCCGGTGCCGCCATTGTGGCCCGAGATCAGGATCACGTCGGCCTTGGCCTTTGCCACCCCGGCGGCGATGGTGCCCACGCCCGAGCTTGCCACCAGCTTCACCGTGACCTTGGCGCGCGGGTTGATCTGCTTGAGGTCGTAGATCAGCTGGGCAAGGTCCTCGATGGAGTAGATGTCGTGATGCGGCGGCGGGCTGATCAGCGTGACGCCCGGCGTGGAGTGGCGCAGGCGGGCGATCAGCTCGGTCACCTTGAGGCCCGGAAGCTGGCCGCCCTCGCCGGGCTTGGCGCCCTGGGCGACCTTGATCTCGAGCTCCTCGCACTGGTTCAGATATTCCGCCGTGACACCGAAGCGCCCGCTCGCCACCTGCTTGATCTTGGCGGAAGGGTTGTCGCCATTGGGCTCGGGGGTGAAATGGGCCGGATCCTCGCCGCCCTCGCCGCTGTCGGACTTGGCGCCGATGCGGTTCATGGCGACGTTGAGCGCCTTGTGCGCCTCGGGGCTGAGCGCGCCAAGGCTCATGCCCGGCGTCACGAAACGCTTGCGGATGGCGGTGATGCTCTCGACCTCCTCGAGCTTCACCGGCTCGCCCAGCGGCTTGATGTCGAGCAGGTCGCGCAGGTGGATCGGCGGATTGGCCTGCATCCGGGCCGAATACTGCTTCCACAGCGAAAAGCTCGCCCGCTCGCAAGCCTGCTGCATCAGCTTCATGCCCTGAGCGCTCCAGGCGTGAGTCTCGCCGCCAGAGCGGGCCTTGTAAAAGCCGCCGATGGGCAGGATGTCGGCGCTCTGGCGCCAGCCCTTGGCGTGGATTTCCTCGAGCTTCTTCTGGATCCCGTGCAGGCCGATGCCGGAGATGCGGCTGGTCATGCCGGGGAAATATTCGGCCACCATGGCGCGGCTGAGGCCGACGGCCTCGAAATTGAGCCCGCCGCGATAGGAGCTGAGCACCGAGATGCCCATCTTGGACATGATCTTGAGCAGCCCCTGGTCGATCGCCTCACGATAGCGGGCGGTGATCTCGGTGAGCGAGCCTTCGAGCAGGCCGCGCTCGGCCCGGTCGGCCAGGCTGTCCTCGGCCAGATAGGCATTGACCACGGTGGCGCCGCAGCCGATCAGCACCGCGAAATAATGCGGGTCGATCGCCTCGGCCGAGCGGACATTGAGCGAGGTGAAGGTGCGCAGGCCCTTGCGGGTGAGCCAGGAATGCACCGCCGAAGTGGCGAGGATCATCGGCATGGCGATCCGGTCCGGCCCCTGCCCGCGATCCGAAAGCACCAGATGGCCGGCGCCCGAGGCCACCGCCTCTTCGGCCACCTTGCGGATGCGGGAAAGCGCCTCGGCCAGCGCGCCCTCCCCGGCATCGGCATCGAAGGTGCAGTCGATCTCGACCATCGGCGCATTGAAGTGGCGCACCAGTTCGTCGAACTGCGCATTGCCGACAAAGGGGCTGTCGAGCACCAGCACATCGGTCTGAGAACTATCCTCGTCGAGCACGTTCTTGAGATTTCCGAACCGGGTCTTGAGGCTCATCACCCGGTATTCGCGCAAGGAGTCGATCGGCGGGTTTGTCACCTGGCTGAAATTCTGGCGGAAATAGTGGCTGAGCGGACGGTACTGATTCGAAAGCACGGCGCTGGGCGTGTCGTCGCCCATGCTGGCGACCGGCTCCTTGCCATCCTCGGCCATGGGCGAGAGGATCTGCTCGAGCTCCTCCAGCGTGTAGCCCGCCGCCACCTGCCGGCGGCGCAGTTCCTCGCCGGTATAGAGCGGGCGCTCGGTGACGCCGGCGAGCACTTCGTCAAGCTCGCGGATCCTGCCGACCCATTCGCCGAAGGGGCGGGAGGCGGCGAGCTTGTCCTTGAGCTCGGTATCGTGGAAAAGCGCGCCCTCCTGCATGTCCACGGCAATCATCTGGCCGGGGCCGAGCGCGCCCTTTTCGACCACGCTTTCCTCGTCCACCGGCACCATGCCCGCTTCGGAGCCGGCCATCAGCAGCCCGTCGCCGGTGACGACGTAGCGCATGGGCCTCAGCCCGTTGCGGTCAAGCCCGGCGCAGACCCAGCGCCCGTCGGTCATGGCAAGCGCGGCGGGGCCGTCCCAGGGTTCCATGGTGGAATTGGCATAGGCATACATGTCGCGCCATGCCTGGGGAAGCTCGACCGCCTGTTTCGACCAGCTTTCGGGCACCAGCACGGTCTTGGCCATCGGCGCCGAGCGCCCGGCGCGCACCAGCACCTCGAACACGCTGTCGAGCGCCGCCGAATCCGAAGCCCCCTGGGCGACGATCGGCTTGATGTCCTCGGCCATGTCGCCGAAGATGTTCGACGCCATGCGGATCTCGTGACTCTTGAGCCAGTTGAGATTGCCCTTGAGCGTGTTGATCTCGCCGTTATGCGCGAGCATCCGGAAGGGCTGGGCCAGCCACCATTGCGGGAAGGTATTGGTGGAATAGCGCTGGTGGTAAATGGCAAAGGCGCTGATGAAACGCTCGTCCTTGAGATCGGGGTAGAATTCGGCCACCTGCTCGGCCAGCATCATCCCCTTGTAGATGATCGACCGGCAGGAAAGGCTGGCGATGTAGAGGTCCGGCACCAGCGCTGCGGCGGCGGCCTTTTCGATCCGGCGGCGGATGACGTAAAGCTCGCGCTCGAAGGTCTCTTCGTCCACGCCCTTGGCGTTGGAAATCAGGATCTGCTCGATCTCGGGGCGGGTGGCATTGGCCTTTTCGCCCAGGCAGTCGATATTGACCGGCACATGACGCCAGCCATATATTCGGTAGCCCATGCGCAGCACTTCGGTCTCGATGATGGTGCGGCAGGTCTCCTGTGCGCCGTGGTCGGTACGCGGCAGAAACACCTGCCCCACGGCGATCAGCTGGTCGGTGCGCGGCTCGTGGCCGGTGCGGCGGATCTGGTCATAGAAGAAATGTACCGGGATCTGCACATGGATGCCGGCACCGTCGCCGGTCTTGCCATCCGCATCCACCGCGCCGCGGTGCCAGACGGCCTTGAGCGCGTCGATGCCGTTTTCCACCACCTGCCGCGAGGGCTTGCCGTCGATCGACACCACCAGGCCGACACCGCAGGAAGCGTGCTCGTCCTCGGCGCGATAGAGCGAGTGCTCGTTCATCCAGGCGCGCTTTTCGGCCTCGGCGCGGGCCCAGTTCTCGTCATGATGCTTGGTCATTCTTCGGTCCCCTCTGTGCCGCTCTCGGTATCGCGGCTGAACAGCTCCAGGCACTCGGCGCGGCTCAGCCGCTTGTGACCTTCGCCCGTATAGGCGTAGCTGTCCGGTTTCATGTCGGTGTAGATCTCGTTTTTGAGCGCGAAGCCATTGGCATCGTCAAACAGTCCGATCGGGATTTCGGTAGCGCCGAACCACTTGCCCCGCTCGGTGACGCGGTAATAGAGCCCGGTGCCGCACTTGCTGCACCAGGCGCGCTCGGCCCATTCGGAGCTTTGCAGCGTGGCGATATGCTCGCGCCCGCGCCAGGTCACGCGCTCGGTGGGCACGCTGACGCCCAGCAGCGCCGATCCGGTCCAGCGGCGGCACATCTCGCAATGACAGATGCCGTAGCGCATCGGCACGTCTTCGGCCGAAAAGCCGACCGCCCCGCACATGCATCTGCCGGTTTTCGCGGCCATGCGCCTACTCCGCCGCGATGCCGGCGCGCCCGGCCAACCAGGACAGCATCGCCTCAGCCGCCTCGCGCCCGTCACGGATCGCCCAGACCACCAGCGAGGCGCCGCGCTGGATGTCGCCGCAGGCCCAGACGCCTTCCAGGCTGGTGGCATGGGTGGCGAAATCGGCGCGGATCGTGCCCCAGTCGGTGGTCTCCAACTGGCCCTCGAGGCCCCATTGGCCGGGCAGGTCTTCGGGGGAAAAGCCCAGCGCCTTGATCACCAGGTCGGCCTCTTCCACATGGGTTGCGCCCTCGATCGGCTCGGGCGAGCGGCGGCCGGAAGCGTCGGGCGCGCCAAGGGCCATTTCCTGCACGATGACGCCCGTGACCGGATCGCCGGCAAAGCCCGCCGGTGCGGCGAGCCAGACGAATTCGGCCCCCTCCTCCTCGGCATTCTGCACCTCGCGCACGCTGCCGGGCATGTTTTCGCGGTCGCGCCGGTAGAGGCACTTGACGCTCGTTGCCCCCTGGCGCAGCGCGGTGCGCACGCAATCCATGGCAGTGTCGCCGCCGCCGATCACCACCACCTTCTTGCCCCGCGCATTGAGGGTGCCGTCCTCGTATTCGGGCACCGCGTCGCCGAAGCCGACGCGATTGGACGCGGTGAGATAGTCAAGCGCGGCGACGATCCCGCGCGCGCCGGCGCCGGGCACCTTGAGATCGCGCGCCGCATAGACGCCGGTCGCCAGCAGCACCGCATCGTGCTGCGCGCGGATCTGCTCGAAGCTGATATCGCTGCCCACGTTGCAATTGAGCACAAACGCCACCCCGGCGCGCTCGAGCTGCGCGACACGGCGCATGACCACATCCTTTTCCAGCTTGAAGCCGGGGATGCCGTAGGTGAGCAGGCCGCCGGCGCGGTCGTGGCGGTCATATATCGTGACCTTGAGCCCGGCGCGCACCAGCACATCGGCCGCAGCGAGCCCCGCGGGCCCGGCGCCGATGATGGCCACGCTCTCGCTGCGCTCGGCGGCAGGGATGATCTCGCTGACCCAGCCTTCTTCCCACGCCGTATCGGTGATGTATTTCTCCACCGCGCCGATGGTGACGGTGCCGTGGCCGGCCTGTTCGATCACGCAATTGCCCTCGCAAAGCCGGTCCTGCGGGCAGATGCGCCCGCAGATCTCCGGGAATGTATTGGTGGCCTGCGAAAGCTGATAGGCCTCTTCCAGCCGCCCCATGGCGACCATGCGCAGCCAGTCGGGGATATTGTTGTGCAGCGGGCAATGGGTGTGGCAATAAGGCACGCCGCACTGAGAGCAGCGGCTGGCCTGTTCGGCCGCCTTGGCGGCGGCGAATTCGGCATAGATCTCGTGGAAATCCTGGCGCCGCATCTCTGGCGGGCGCTTTTCGGGCATGTCGCGCCCGATCTTCACGAATTTCAGCATCGGCTGCCTGGCCATTGTCCCCTCCTGATGGTCCGAAGGGTCTTTTACGGCGGGGTGACCAGGATGAAAAGACAGAAATGTTGACCTTTAAGAGGCGTTTTGTCGCGACGAGAAGCGCGAGGGCGTGGAAAACCGCAAAAGAAAGGTCAGCATGTGATACCTTTCGAGCGGCTTTCAGACAATATAACCAAGTGCGGAAGCCCCCAACAACGCACCGCCAAACAGGATCCGATAAATGGCAAAGGCGGTGAACTTATGCGTGCGAATGAAACCCAGCAGCCATTTCACTGAAACAAAAGCTGTCGCCATCGACACGGCAAAGGCCACCCCGAGCCCGGTCCAATCCTCGGTCGGCGCGTCTGCGCCCAGTTGCCCCAGCAGCTCGTAAGCGCTTGCCGCATACATGGTCGGAATCCCCACCAGAAAGGCGAATTCCGTCGCCGCCGCGCGATTCGACGTGCCCAGCAGCATCGCGACGAATATCGTCGTGGCCGAGCGCGACAGGCCCGGGAATACCCCGGCCACCACCTGCGCCACCCCCACGGCAATTGCTACCCGCATGGTCACGGCCACCCGATCCGGCTGCCGCGCGGCAAGCGACTCGGCCACCAGCATCCAGATGCCGCCGATGACCAGCGCCCAGGCCACGGGCGTGATGGTCGTGGGCAGTTCGAAACCCAGCCTCTTGACCACCAGCCCCAGCACGGCCGTGACCAGAAAGGCCACGCTGAGCTTGATCAGGTAGTCCCGGTTCTCCACATCGCTCCAGCCCGTCAGCAGGGCGACGATACGCTGCCAGTAGATCAGCGTCACCGCCAGGATGGCCCCGGCCTGAATAACGATATTGTAGGTATCCGACCGCGCCCCCAGCCAATGCTCCGCCACCAGCAGATGCCCGGTGGAGGAGATCGGCAGAAATTCGGTGACGCCCTCGATCACGCCCAGCAGCGCATCGGCAAGATAGGTCATGCGTTCGCTCCGGTGGGCGCCTTGTGCGCCTAGGCTTCCAGCCCGCGGGCCGAGTTGCGGATGGCCGCATACTGCCCGTCGGGGCGGTAGCGGTAGAGATATTCGGGCAGAACGGCCTCCATCGCCTGCGGAGCGATGGCAAGCTCGCCAAAGCCGCGCGCACCGGGGCCGACCACGTTATCGTGCCGCAATGCCCGCACCTGATCGCGGGTCAGCGGCGAGACGACCAGTCCGCCCGAAAGCGTCTGCCAGAGATCGAACCAGAAGGCCATGAAGTCCGCCACCCGGAAGGGGATGTTCGCGATCAGCCGACGGCGCTCGATGATCTTCAGCATGATCCCGAGCAGATCGCGCAAGCTTTCCACTTCCGGCCCGCCGAGCTCGTAAATACCCGGCACCGCCAGCCCGGTGGTGCCCTTCTCGGCCGCGGCGGCCACGTCATCCACATAGACCGGCTGTATCAGCGTATCGGCACCCACCACCGGCAGCACCGGCGACAGGCGCGCCATGGCGGCAAAACGGTTGAAGAACCGGTCCTCGGGGCCGAAGATCACCGAGGGCCGCAGGATCACCGCTTCGGGGAAGGCGGCCAAGACGCCCTTTTCCCCCCGCCCCTTGGAGCGGGCATAGTCGTAATCGGCCCCGGGATCGGCCCCGATCGCCGAGACATGCACCAGATGCGCCACGCCCTCGTCGGCAGCGACGCGGGCGATCCGCCGGGCGGCCTCGTCATGCACGGCGGCAAAGGTATTCTTGCCGATCTCGTTGAGGATCCCGACGCAATTCACCACCGCATCGGCCCCGCGCGCGGCGTCGCGCACCGAGGCATCGTCGCGCACATTGCACAGCACCGGCTCCACCTGGCCGACAGCGCCGTAGGTCCTGACGAATATGCTTTCGTTGGGACGGCGCACTGCAACCCGCACGCGCCAGCCGGCCCGTGCCATGCGCTGGGCGACATAGCGGCCGACGAAGCCGGAACCGCCGTAAATGGTGACAAGCCTGGACATCGGAGACTCTCCTTTCAGCCTGCGAGATGCTTAAACCCAAGCCCCGCGCGGGACAAGGTGACCAGGCGCATTTTTCCGTACATGGCCCGGCCAAACCCGTTGACACGCCCCGCGCGCAGGTTTACATCGCAGCCTCACGACACCTGCCCAGGTGGCGGAATTGGTAGACGCGCTAGCTTCAGGTGCTAGTGTCCGCATGGACGTGGAGGTTCGAGTCCTCTCCTGGGCACCATTCCCCGGCACATGATCTCTCGGGGCGGCGGTCTCAGCGCCGGAAAGACGGGGTGCATGACGGACAAGCCCACACATCCGCCGGACAATCTCGGCATGGAGGCCGATGAGATGCGCCGGCTCGGCTACAAGGTCGTTGACCTGGTGGTGGAGCGCGCGCTGGGGCGTGGGCGAGAAGCGGTAATCCGCGAGGGCGCGCCGGAGGCGCTGCTGGAAGCGCTGGGCGGCCCCCTGCCGGAAGCACCGCTGGATGTGGATGCTTCGCTCGACCTGCTGGCAGGCGTGGCGCTTGCACATATGCAGCACGGCGACCACCCGCGCTATTTCGCCCGGGTGCCGGGGCCGGCCTCCTTTGCCGCGATCCTGGGCGAATGGCTGGGCACCGGCTTCAATACCATCGCCACCAGCTGGGGCGGCGCTTCGGGGCCGGCGACGCTGGAGCTTGTGGTGATCGGCTGGCTGGCGGAGCTTCTGGGCCTGCCCGTCCATAGCGAGGGCGTGCTGGTCTCAGGCGGCTCACTGGCCAATCTCACCGCCTTTGCCGTGGCGCGCAGCGAAATGGGGCCAGGGGTGGCCTATTTCACCGACCAGACCCATGCTTCACTGCCGCGCGACCTGCGCGCGCTGGGCTGGGGCGAGGCGCATCTGCACAGGCTCGAGAGCGATGCGCGCCTGCGCATGGGACTCGGCAGTCTGCGCCGCGCCGTGGCCGAAGACCGCGCCCGGGGGCTCTCGCCCCGGCTGGTCATCGCCACTGCCGGCAGCACCAATACCGGCGCGGTCGATCCGCTGGAGGCGCTCGCCGATTTCTGTGCCGAAGAGGGGCTGTGGCTGCATGTGGACGGCGCTTATGGCGGCCCCGCGGCGCTCACCGAGCCGGGGCGCGCCCGCCTGCGCGGCATGGAACGGGCCGATTCGCTGGCCGTTGACCCGCACAAATGGCTGTTTCAACCCTATGACGTGGGCGCCTGTTTCGTCATGCGCCCCGGCGCGCTGGAGCGCTGCTTCGCGATGCACCCCGAATATCTCACAGACGTGAAGGCCGGTCAGGGGACGGTAAGCTTCGGCGACCGCTCGCTGGAGCTCACCCGGCGCTCGCGGGCGATCAAGCTGTGGCTTTCCCTGCGAACCTATGGCGCGGAGAAATTCCGCGAAGCGGTGGCGCGCGGCATCGCTCTGGCCGAACATGCCGAAGCCCGCCTGCGCGCCGCGCCGGATGTCTGGGAGGTGGTCTCGCCGGCACAGATCGGCGTGGTCTGCTTCGCCCTGCGCGGGGCGGATCCGGGTGAGCACGCCCGCCGCGCCGCCCGGCTGACCGAGAGCGGCTTTGCCGCCGTCACCTCGACCAGTCTCAAAGGCCGTTCGGTCCTGCGCCTGTGCACGATCAACCCGACCACGACCGAAGCGGATATAGACGAAGTGCTGCGCCGCCTGGCGGCAGAATAAGTCTCTAACCCAGCGTATAGAGCCACATGCGCAGCGCCAGCCCCTCCCGCGCGCCCAGCGCCCGGGCCTGGGCGTTGGCGCGCGAGATCACGCCGGTTTCCAGTGCAGAGGCCGCATCGCCGATGCGCGCCGTCGCCGCGCTCACCGTGACCGCAGCGATCCCCTGCGCTTCCAGCGCCGGCAGGCGCGAGCAGCCGGTTTCGCCGGGTCCCAGGCCTGCGTCGTTGAAGACGGCTACCCGTGCCGGTGCCTTCAGCGCCCGGGCGGGATTGCCGCCGATCAGGGCGCCGTGCGAGCCGGTGACGACCAACTGGCCCGCATGCTCCGGCGCTACCATGGAAGCGCTGTCAAGCAGAAAAACCGGCGCGCCGCCGGGGCGCAGAACCCTTTGCGCCTGCGCCTCTTCGTGGGGGGATAGTTTTCCGGCAGGCTCGGGCGCACCCCTCAGCAGCGCGACCGCTTCGCTCACCGCCATCCCGGGCCTCACCCCAAGTACCCGGGCGCGCCTGTTCGGGCGGCTGACAATACCGCGGGCGAGCGCATCGCGCGCATCTCCGATCCGCGCCGACATGCAGTCCACTCCCGCCGCCGCCATCCCCACCGCGTCAAGCGCCATTACTCCGCCGACTCCGGCACCCTCGAGCCCGATCCCGGCATCGTTGAACAGTACGGCCCTGAGCCCGACCCGTGAGGCGAGCGAAGCCGGATAAAGCCCCCCATGCGAGCCGCTGACCGCCACCCGCCCGCCATCGCTGGGGGCAAGATCGGTGATGGAATCGCGCAATATCAGCCAATCATCCATGGCCTCGCATAGACTCCTTGACAGGGATTTGTAAATCATACCAGATAACCAGAACAGAAAATTCCGACTGGTGGAACAATCATGCCTGTAACGGGCTCCATCCCCCGCGCCGCGCGAATCATGGACGTGCTGGCCGAAGCGCCCGAAGGCATGGCCCTGTCCGAAATCGTCGCCCGCTCCGGTTTTACCAAGACCACCACCTTTCGTGTGCTCGCCGCGCTCACCGAGGTGCGCCTGGTCGAGCAGGACCCGCTGGGGCGCAAGTATCGCCTCGGGCGCAAGCTCTCCGATCTGGCGCGGCTGTCCGGTCGCGCCGATATCGCCGCGCTGGCCACCCATTCCTGCGAGCGGCTGGCCGAGCTTACCGCCGATACGGTGTTTCTTTCGGTCCCCGAAGGTCCGCTGTCGATCTGCGTGCTGCGGCGCACCGGGGCCTTTCCAGTGCGCACGCTGACGCTGGACCAGGGCGATGCCCGCCCGCTGGGCGTCGGCGCCGGCTCGCTCGCTCTTTACTGCGCCATGGATCCGGCGCGGCGGCACGCCGCCTGCCGTTTCAATCGTGCCTGGCTGGCCGAATACGCCATGGACGAAGCCCGGCTGGAAGCCGAGGTAAAGGCCTTTCGCAGCCGCGGCTATGCGCTCAATCGCGGCCAGGTGATCGAGGGCACTTCCGCCGTGGCGGTGCCGGTTTTCACGCGCGGGGGGGCGCTGGTGGCGGCACTGGCAATCGGGGCGATCAACGCGCGCATGAGCGAAGAGCGAATCCGGGAGGAACTGCTCCCGGCCCTGCGCGGCGAGGCGGAGCGCCTGCGCGGCAGGCTGATTGACAAGGAGGGTGCAAAGCATGTCTGAACCGGGCGATGACGGCGACAACAGGGCGCGCAGCATCGCGCTCTTGAGGATGATGGAGCGCATCCGTGCCTTCGAGAAGCAGGCGATCCTCGCCGCCGAGCGCGACAAGCTGGTGCTCGGCGCCATTCACCCCTCGATCGGGCAGGAAGCCTGCGCGGCGGGCATCATGCAGGCGGTGCGGCGCGACGATATCCTGCTCTCGACCCATCGCGGCCACGGCCATACGCTCGCCAAGGGCGCCGATCCGCTGGCCATGTTCCGCGAGCTTCTCGGGCGCGAAGGCGGCTGCTGCGGGGGCAAGGGCGGCTCCATGCATATCGCCGATTTCAATGTCGGGATGCTCGGAGCCAATGGCGTGGTGGGCGCCAATATCACCATCGGCGCCGGTGCCGCGCATGGGCTGAAGCTCATAGGAAGCGACCGCATCGCGGTGGATATCTTCGGCGACGGGGCGGTCAATCGCGGCCCGTTTCTGGAGGGGCTGAACTGGGCGGCGGTCTATGCGCTGCCGGTGCTGTTCGTCTGCGAGGACAACCAGTGGAGTGCCACCACCCGGACCCGCACCGTCACCGCCGGCGAGGGGGCCGGCGCGCGGGCTGCGGCGATGGGCCTGCCGGTGACGACGGTGGACGGCAACAATGTCGAAGAAGTGGCGCAGGCCGCCGACCAGATGGTCGCCCGCATCCGCGCCGGCAACGGCCCCGAATTCCTCCACGCCATCACCTACCGTCAGACCGGGCACACCTCCTTTGATCAGGCCGCCTACCGACCCGAAGGCGAGGCGGAGCGACACAAAAGGGAAGATGACCCGATCATGCGCCAGCGCAGCTATTTGCAGGAAATGGGGGTGAGTTCAGCAGAATTAGAGACGATTCACGCCGAGGCTCAGGCCGAAATGGCCGCGCTGCTGAAGGAAGCCGCGGCGACGCCCTTTCCGCCCGACGATACCGCTTTCACCGATGTTCAGGATATCGGCTCTCCGGCGAAGGAGGCTTTCTGATGGCCGAGAAGATGACCTATGTCGAAGCCTCCCGCGAAGCCCTGCGCGAGGCGATGCAGTCCGACGAGACCGTCTGGTGCCTTGGCGAAGACCTCGGGCGCGGCAGCGTCTTCGGCCAGTATCTCGGCCTGCAGGAGGAGTTCGGCCCCGATCGCGTGGTCGATACCCCCATTTCCGAAGCTGCGATCATGGGCGCGGCACTTGGCGCGGCCATGGTCGGCACCCGCCCGGTGGTGGAGATGCGCTTCTCCGATTTCGCGCTCTGCGCCACCGACGAGCTGGTGAACCAGATCGCCAAGGCCCGGTTCATGTTTGGCGGCCAGTCCCGCGCGGCCATGGTGATCCGCAAACCCACCGGCATGTGGCGCTCTTCCGCCGCCCAGCACAGCCAGTCGCTCGAAAGCTGGTATACCCATATCCCCGGCCTGGTCGTGGTCTGCCCGGCCACCCCGCAGGATAATTACTCCCTGATGAAGGCCGCTATCGCCGCCGACGATCCGGTGGTCTATTTCGAACACAAGAATATCTGGGGCATGGAGGGCGAGGTGAACCGCGCGCACACGGTCGAGATCGGCAAGGCCGCGATTCGCCGCGCGGGCGCGGACGTAACCATCGTCAGCTGGTCCGATACCGCCAATCTCGCCGAACAGGCAGGCGCGCGCCTCGCCGAAGAGGGAATCAGCGCCGAGGTGATCGACCTGCGCTCGCTCTGGCCGTGGGACAAGGAAGCTGTGACCGCCTCTGTCGCCAGGACCGGCCGGCTGATCGTCGCCCATGAGAGCGTGCGAGCCGGCGGCTTTGGCGGCGAGGTGGCCGCGACGATCGCCGAAGCCGTGCCCGGCGCGCGAATCCGCCGCCTTGGCGCGCCGCGCTCGCTGATCGCCTATGCGCCCAACCTCGAAGACCAGATGCGCGTAACCGTGGATATGATCGCACAAGCCGCGCGGGAGATGACCAATGACTGAGACCAACGAAATGACCGGCGGTGAGGCCATCGCCCGCGCCCTTCTGGCCCACGAGATCGGACCGATGTTCGGCATGGGCGGCTTCCAGCTCCTGCCCTTCTACGATGCCGCCCGCCGCCTTGGCCTCGACCACCACCTGATCAATGACGAGCGCTGCGCCGTCTTTGCCGCCGACGCCTATGCCAAGGTCTCGAACCGCGTCGGCGTGGTCGATGCCACGCTGGGGCCGGGGGCGACCAACCTGGTGACCGGTCTGGTCGAGGCGCTCAATGCCGGCACCGCGCTGGTGGCCATCGTCGGCGACGCGCACCGCGACCATGCGGGCAAGAACATGACCCAGGAAACCGAGCAGGTGCAGATCCTGCGTCCGGCCTGCAAGGAACTGATCCGCGTCGAGGCCACCCACCGCATCCCCGAGGCGATTTCGCGCGCCTTCACCATCGCCACATCAGGGCGGCCCGGCCCCGTCTGCGTCGTGGTGCCCGAAGATGTCGCCCACGCCACCCACGCTTTCGCGCCAGAGGATTTCGCCGCAGACCCCGCGCATTTCTCCATGCCCGCCCTGCGCTGCCGCCCGGATGCGGAAAGTGTCTCTGACACGGCCAAAATACTGTCTGAAGCTGAAAAGCCGATGATGCTGGTCGGCGGCGGCATCCATATCTCGCAAGCCTGGGAAGAAGTCGCCAACCTTGCTGAAAAGGCCGGAATCCCGGTCGCCCACACGCTCACCGGCAAGGGCGCCATTGCCTGCAACCACCCGCTTTCCGCAGGGCTTTTCGGCCGGTATGACCGGATCGCCAACGAGATGATCGCCGAGAGCGATTGCCTGCTGGTGGTCGGCTGCAAACTGGGGGAAATCGCGACCAAAAGATACACTATTCCTGCCAAAAACGCCCGAGTGATCCACCTCGATAATGTCGCCGAAGAGATGGGCCGCACCTTCCGGCCCGCGCTGAAGCTCTGGGGCGATGCCAAAGTCGGGCTTGCCGATCTTGCCGCCGCACTCGATGGCGGCAGTGAGGCGCGGGCCGCGTGGTGCGCCGAGGTGCCCGCGCGCATGGCGAAATGGCGCGAGGAGGTGTCAGAAAGGCTCTATTCCAGCGAAAAACCGGTCCACATGGCGCGCCTGATCACCGAGATCAACGCCGCTCTGCCGACCGATGGTATCCTTGTGGCCGATGGCGGTTTTGCTGCCCATTGGGGTGGGCTGGTGTTTGATACAAAACGCGCCGGGCGCACCTTTGTGCCCGACCGCGGCTTTGCCTCCATCGGCTACGGCCTGCCCGGCGCCATGGGTGCGGCCCTGGCCGTGCCCGATGCGCCGGTGGTCGGGCTCACCGGGGATGGCGGGTTCAACATGGTTCTGGGCGAATTAGAGACGGCCCGGCGCCTCGGGCTGGGTCTGACGATCGTCGTCGTCAACAATGCCGCCTCGGGCTACGTCAAGGCGCTCCAGCACCTGATGTATGGGGAGGGCAATTACCAGTCTTCGGACCTGAGCGAGACCGATTACGCCGCCGTCGCCGAGGCCATGGGTTGCCACAGCCTGCGCGTCGAAGACCCGGGAGCCCTGCCCGCCGCGCTCTCCGCCGCGCTGGCCGAGACTGCCCGGCCCAGCGTCATCGACGTGATGGTGACCCGCGACCCGGGCCGGATGCTGCCAGCGGTGGATAACCGCACGGTGATTGCAAAAAAGGGAGATCGCGTGGCCTAGCCCCAGGTCTCCTTCAGCACCCTGAGCCAGTTGCCGTGGCAGAGCTTTTCCACCAAGGCTTCGCCGTATTGATGTCTGCGCATTGCCTTGATCAGCGCCGGGAGGCCGGCCACGTCGCCGATTGCCCCGGGCACCTGCGCACCGTCGAAATCGGAGCCGAGCCCCACGCCGTCTTCGCCAAGGATGCCGATCAGGTGATCAAGGTGGCGCAGCATGGTTTCCAGCGGCGTGTCGGCCTGCATCTGCCCGTCCTCGCGCAGAAAGGCGGTGGCGAAATTGAGCCCCACCATGCCGCCGCTTTCGGCGATGGCCGCAAGCTGGCGGTCGGTGAGGTTGCGCGCGCTGGCGCAGAGCGCGTGGGCGTTGGAATGGGTGGCCACCAGCGGCGCGTCGCTGATCGCGGCCACGTCCCAGAAGCCGGCTTCTGTCATGTGAGACAAATCCACCATGATTCGCCGCGCATTGCAGGCTCGGATCAGTTCCTTGCCGGCTTCGGTCAGGCCACCTCCGGTATTGCCGTCGGACGGAAAGCGAAACGGCACCCCCTCGCCCCAGACATTCGGGCGCGACCAGACCGGGCCGAGCGAGCGCAGCCCGGCGGTGTGGAGCACGTCAAGCGCGTGGAAATCGCGGTCAATCGCTTCCGCCCCTTCCATGTGCATGATCGCGGCCATGGTACCCTTGGCAAGGCAGGCGCGGATGTCGGCGGTGCTGCGGCAGATGCGCAGCATGTTCCGGTGCTCCATCTCGATCAGAATCGCCGCCTGCCCTAGCGCCACCGGCAGGGCCTCGGCGGCCTTGATCGGCTCGGGCAGCGGCAGATCGTAGCTTGCCCCGACCATGGCGCCGAACGCACCGCCGCTATCCTCCGGCGAGGGCACGAAAATGGCGAAGAAACCGCCGCCGAAGCCTCCTTCGCGGGCGCGCGGCAGGTCGATATGCCCCTTGTCGCCGGTGGCAAAGGCTTCCACCGCCCTGCGCCCGCCGGCCTGCCACAAGCGCAGCAGCACGTCGTTGTGACCATCGAAGACAAGCATGTTTCCCCCTTAACGCGCTGTTAACCAGAATGGCCCATGCTGGAGACATGAGCAACGGCTTCGAATTCTGCGAGCAGCCGCAGCTGCGATTCGATGCTGACGAGGCAATGCCCGTGCCCGTCACCGGGCGGCTACCCTCCTATATCCGAGACCACCGCAAGCGCCTGCGGGCGCGGTTTCTGGAGGGCGGCGCCGATGCCCTGCCGGATTACGAGATGCTGGAGCTGGTGCTGTTTCGCGCCATCCCGCGGCGAGACGTGAAGCCGCTTGCCCATGCGCTACTGGAGACCTTCGGCAGCTTCAACGCGGTGCTGTCTGCCCCGCGCGAGCGCCTGATGCGCGTCAAGGGCGTGGGCGAAGCGGTGGTGCTGGAGCTGAAGATCGTCGAGGCCGCCGCCCACCGGCTGGCGCGCTCGCGGGTGATCGGGCGGCCGGTCGTATCCTCCTGGGATGCGCTGCTGAAATACTGCCACGCCACCATGGCGCACCGGGAGACCGAGCAGTTCCGTGTGCTCTATCTCGACCGCAAGAATATCGTCATCGCCGACGAAGAGCAGGCGCGCGGCACGGTGGATCATGTGCCGGTCTATCCGCGCGAAGTGGTGAAGCGGGCGCTGGAGCTGAACGCTTCGGCGCTGATCCTCGTGCATAACCACCCCTCCGGCGACCCGACCCCCTCGGAGGCCGATATCGCCATGACCCGCCAGGTCGAAGCGGCAACGCAGGCGCTGGGGCTGATGCTGCACGACCACCTGATCATCGGCAAGGCCTGTGAGCTGAGCTTTCGCGCGGAGGGTTACCTGTAGGCCAGCCCCCTACCGCAGCCAGACCTCGACCCGCCGGTTCACCTGCCGCCCCCAGGGCGTGTCGTCGCAGGCGATGGGCAGAGCCTCGCCGAAGGCAATGGCGCGCATGCCGACCCGGGATTCGTCCAGGGTATCGGCAGTGTCGCGGATCGCCGCGAGCACGGTCCGTGCCCGCTTCAGCGCGAGCCGCCTGTTGGCCCCGGCCTCGCCCTGCCCGTCGCTGAAGCCGACAAACAGCAATTCGCGCCCGTCATATTCCCCGGCCTCCAGCGCATGGGCGAGGAGGGCCACATTTGACAGCGACGGCGCATCCAGCGCGCTCGAGCCGTCGCGGAAGCGGAAGGTGACCGAAAGCCGGCTGTAATCAGTCATCAGACGCGCCATTTCCTGCAGCTCCTCCAGACCGATCTCCTCTCCGGCGGCCAGGATGGCATTGGCCAGGCGCCGCCCCTGCGCCTCGACCGGCATTTCTCCAGGCACCTGATCCACCAGACCGGCACGCCGCACCACCATCTGCGCCGCACCACTGCGCAGGTAGGAGAGGAATTCGCGGCCGATCCGGGGCAGGCGCCGCCCCGGCAGGTAGAGATAGAGCGGCGCGGTGAGCGGATAATCCTCGGCCTTGATCGTCTGCACATCCGGCGCCACTTCGA
The DNA here is from genome assembly GCA_027045905.1 of Paracoccaceae bacterium. Lineage (GTDB taxonomy): Bacteria > Pseudomonadota > Alphaproteobacteria > Rhodobacterales > Rhodobacteraceae > JAAEUB01. Next base: position 903 of record JALTZY010000068.1, on the reverse strand, counting down.
AGCCGCAGGAGCCGGTGAGGGTGAGGACGGCCGCCGCGCCGTGCCAGGCGAGGCTGGCGATACCTATGCCGAACGGGTCCTCGGCCACCTTTCGGGCCAGCGCGTCATTGTCGGGCAGGCGGGTCACGCCCTCTGCCAGCGCGGCGCCGCGCAGCATGGTGGCGCGAAAAAGCGCGGCATAGCCGGCATCGTCCTGGGGCAGATAGGCAGCGATGGGGGCGTCTTCGCCGCCGAGTTCACGCCAATTGGTGATCTTTCCGGTATAGATCGCCCGCAGATCCGCCAGCGATATCCTGCGCACCGGGTTCGAAGGGGCGACGATGGCGGCCATGGCATCGAGCGCTATCACCCGGGCCTGACGGACGCTGGTAAGGCTGCCGAGTCCGGCCTGGCGGGACCGGGCCGCCTCTTCGGGGGTCGCTTCCCGCAAGCTGAGCGCGAAATCGGCCTGCTCGCTCAGCAGATCGGCGATGCCTTCACCGGAGGAACTGCGCAGGATGGTGAATTCGGCGGCCTTTCTGCCCTCACCGCCCCCTTCGCTCCCCGTATTCACCTCATACAGCGCGTAGCGCAGCCCCCGCTCCAGCGTGCTGCGTTCCTGGCGGTAACCGCGGTGGTGTGCAAAACCTTCGACCAGGGCCGGCAGCAGCACATCGGCCATTTCCGGCGCGCCGGAAAAGCTCAGCCGGGCTACCCAAGCGCCCAGCGCCGGGCAGCCCGGGCCTTCGCAGCTGACCCCGGAGCCGTCCACGGTCAGCACCCCGTATTCGGTGGCGATGCGGTAATATTCGCCGTCATAGCTCAGCAGGTCGCCGCTCAGTCGGATCGAGCCATCGCGCGCGGTCAGGGTGGCGTCTTCGGCCAGTGCTGCCGGAGGGGCCAGGGAGACCACCAGCAGGAAAA
>JALTZY010000067.1 GCA_027045905.1 Paracoccaceae bacterium | reverse complement strand
GTGCGGCGCGTGGGCGGGCGGCCGAGGTCGCGGGTAAGCCCCCAGCCGGCGTAGAAGGGCGCGCCAAGGGTGGTGACGGGGCGGGCGCGCAGGAGCGCCTCGAAGCCGAGAAGCGAGGTCATGGTCCAGACTTCATCCACCGCTTCGATCAGGGCGATCGGGTCGGCCTCATGGGCGGTGAGGTCGGCGAGCGCGCTGGCGTCGATCTTGCCTCGGCGCAGGCCGGCTTCCACGTCCGGATGCGGCTTGTAGATGATGAGCGCGTCGGGATTGGCCTTGCGGGCTGCCTCGAGCAGGCCGAGATTGCCGGCAATATCGCTGCAGCCCTTGCGGATCGAGGCATCGTCCTCGACCTGGCCGGGCACGAGGATGCGCCGGCTTGGGGGGAGGTCGGGGAGCGACGCGCGGGCGAGGTTGTATTTGCTGAGCCGGGCCGCTTTGAGCCGGGCGATCAGGGCTTCGGCGCGCCGGATCGCGTGGTCGGGCAGGGCGGGCGATGCGGCGATCAGGCGCTCCAGGCGGCTTTCGCTCTGGGGGTCGTAGTAGATGCCGAGATCGTCGCTCACCAGCGACAGGGGCGGGGTAAGCTCGGCGCCGAGCCCGCGCGAGCGCAGGAAGCCGTCTTCCACGCGCAGGGTCTCGACATCCGGCGCGAAATGGGCGGGGGTGGCCTTGCCGGCCCAGACCATCAGCTTGCGGCCCTCGCTGCGGGCGCGTTTCAGCGCGCGGGGCGGGTCATCCTCGAAGACGGGCCGGCGCACGCTTCCGTAAAAGCGCGTGAGCGGCGCGCGCTTCCACAGGCGCATCCCGGCGGCGACGTAGCCCATGCGGTCTTCGCGCCAGGCGCGGGCCTCGGCTTCGAGATTGTCGAGCACGGTTTCGATTTCGCAGAGTTCGTCGCGGAAGGGATCGTACCAGGTGGGATAGAGGATCATCGCCGCGGCAAAAAGCTGCGCGCGGGTGAGGCGGCGGGTGCGGCGGGCGAGCGGATTTTCGTCCTGCGTGAGACCCCAGCCGGAATAGAAGGGCTGGCCGAAGACGCGCGGCCTGTGGCCGGCGATGATCGCCTCGAAGCCCATGCCGGAGCTCACCGTATAGACGGCGCTGGCGCTTTCGAGCAGGCGCCAGGGGCTGTGCGGGCCGGTGACGAGGCGGATGCGCTCGCTTTCGTCCTCGGGGCCGAAATGGCCGGGGCGGTGGCCGGCGGCGGTCTCGGGATGGGTCTTGATCAGCACCGGCAGGCCCGGATTTTCCAGCTGGGCGGCGACCAGCATTTCGCGGAAGGTCGAGGCGCGCGCCCCGGCATGGCGGATCGAGGCATCGCCCCTTGTCTGGTCGATCACCAGCACATGGGGCTTGCCGGGCAGCGGGTCGGGCAGGCTCGGGTCGAAGGCATTGTATTTGCTCAGATGCGCTTCCTTCATGCGCGCCATGGCCGCGCGGGCGCGCTCGAGCAGCGGGGTTTCGTCAAGGCGCGCGCTGGTCAGGATCCGCTCGAGCCGCGAGGGCTGGCGGCTGTCGAAATGCACGCCCATATCGTCGATCAGAAGGCCCATGGGCGGGCTGTGGCCTGCGCGCCCCGGATGCAGCGAGCGCAGGAAGGCGTCTTCGATGCGCATGAGCCCCACGCCCCGGCGCGCCGCCACCGCCTCGCCCCGATGGGCGGTGGGGCTGTGGCCCCAGACGCCGACGAAATCGCCCGCGCCGGGGCCGGGCAGGCCAAGCCGGACCTGCCAGCCCGCAAGCGACAGGATGCGCCGGATGCGCTTTTGCGCAAGAAAACCGCCGTTGTAAACGAACAGCCGCCGGGAGGCCTCCCCCCCGGCGGCGCTGTCGGCCTGCCCCGGCCCCATGATCAGGGCGCAGGCGCCACGCCCGCGGCCAGGGCCTGCGCCGCCCGGGCGCCGGAAATGCCGCTGGTAAGGGCGGTCAGCACCTTGGTCCACTGGACATAGGGCGCTTCGGTCACATAGACCGTATCCTGGTCGCGGATCAGGAAGTCGCGCGCCATGAACATGCCGTTGGGCGCGGTCAGGTTCAGCACGTAGATCATCCGCTGGGCGCCCTGCAGGTCGTTGCGCCCGAGCACGGCATTGGCGATCTCGGCCGGTTCGTTGCGAAAGACGAAGACCCCGGTCGGATCCGAGGCCGAGGAGACCAGGCCGCCCACCTGGGCCAGGGCCTCGATGGCCGACAGGTTCTTGGTGTCGAACTTGATACGGCTCTGGGTCCCGGTCGCCCCCAGCACCGTATAGGCGCGGCTGTCGGGCTCCACCATGATACGGTCGCCGGCGCGAAGCGCGATGTCGGTGCGCGGATTGTCGAACAGGTCCGAATACCAGATCGCGCCGGTCCTGGCGCCGCGCACCACATGTACCCGCGCCACTTCCGGCAGGATGGTGACGCCGCCTGCCTTGGCCAGCATGGCGCTCAGGGTGCGCGTCGGGCGCTCGATCGGATAGACCCCCTGGGCGCCTACCGCTCCGGTGATGGAGACCGTGGCTCCGTCGCCGGCCAGGCGCTGGACCATGACCTGGGGGTCGGGGGTCTGGGTCTCGAGTTTCTCGGTGATGATCCGTCGAACCGCCTCCGGGGTGTTGCCGGCGGCATGGATGCGCCCGGCATAGGGGATGAAGATGAATCCCGCGCCATCCACCTGTACCTCGGTGAGCGTTGCCGGGGCGCCGGCGGTGGTGAGGATGCCGTCCTCGACATTCTCCCAGATGGTCACGCCCAGCGTGTCGCCGGGGCGGATCGTGTCCGAGCCGAGCACGCCGGCCTTCAGGAAGCTGTCGTCGAACCCCTGGGAGGAGATGACCGCGGTGGCCCGCGTCACCCGGTCATTGACCGATACGACGAAGGCGTCTCCCTGCTCCTGAACCGAACCGCTGAAGATCTGGCGCTTGTTGGGGCCGAGCTGGGGCAGGCCGCAGGCGGCCAAGGTGCCCGCAAGGCCGAAGAGCGCCGCCCGGCGCCCCCACAGGGTTTTCTCAGAAGTCACTGCTCATGCTCCTCGTCTGCAACTCTGCCTCGGGTCGCGCCTTGCGGCGCTGTTGTTTGTTTTCGCGCCTTGCGGCGCTGTTGTATATCGCCGCATGGCACAGCGCATGCCTGTGGCGCGCCGCTTGCGGGCGGTTTTCGATCGTTCCTGACAGTGTAGACGGGTTTGCCGGTAAAATCCAGCCTCAATGAAGGGCTTCAGGTGACCAGCCGCAAGTGCTGCCGCGGCGCCGCTGTGCCGGTTTTCAGAGCGTCATAGGGGTCTTCGGCGATAAGCATCATGTCCACCACCTGGCGCAGCAGGCGGCGGCGGCCGCGGGCCGAGTAGAAGCCGCCGACGATCTGCGAGGTCTCCAGCAGATAGTGACGATAGATGCGATAGGCGCGGCTGTCGGGGCGGTGGGGGCGGGCGAAGAAATCGGGCAGGCTCTGGGTCGAGACGAATTCGGGCTTGGCATAGACCGCATCGCCGAAGACCTTGACCGGCAGGCCGCGCCAGAGCGCCTGCTGGGCGGCGGTGGAGTTGACCGTGACCGCGGAGCGGGCGTGATTGAGCAGGCGGGCGAGCTTGCCGCCGGGTACATAGTGGATCCGCGCGCCGATCCCGTGGCGGCTGGCGAGGCGGGCGATCTCGCGCTCCAGGTTGACGCGGCCATCCTCGAGCGGGTGGGCCTTGAACACCAGGTGATGATGCGGCGCGGCGCCGGCGGCGAATGCCTCGATCACCAGGGCTAGGAAGTCGGTCATGCTGTCGAAGGGCGAATGCATCTGAAACGAGCTGTCATGCTCGAGCTGCAGCAGCACCAGGTGATAGGGAAAGCCCCCGTTGCGGATCCGCCAGGAGGCCCGCGCCCGCCGTCCGGCGCGCACCGGCATGAAGAGCAGACGCTTGAGATACAGGGCGAATTCCCGCGAAACCGGGCGGTCCCGGTGGGGGCGGAAATGGCGGTATTTCCGGTTCAGAAACATCACGAACCAGTGATACAGCGCCCCGTAGAAGACATGCTGGCGCATGTCGCCCCAGCGCGCCGGGGCCTCGGGCAGGTCCGGCTCGGCATCCTGCAACGCCTGGTGCATCTCGGCCACGCTCATCTGCATCAGGCGCGAATTGCCGTTCGAGCCGCCGCGCTCGTAGGTCACCCAGTAGGGGCGCAGATAGCCCTCCTCGAAGACATGCACCCGCACGCCCCGTGCCCGTGCCGCCGCGATCGCCCGGGCATGGATCGGCCGGGTGTCGCCATAGAGAACCAGATCGGTGATCTCCCTTTCGCGCAGCAATGCCTCGATGCGCCCGGGCCAGGCCTCGGGGGGATCCCTGAAGGGGATGTAGCTTGCCCTGTCGCGCCAGAAGACCTGATCGCCGCGATTGAAGCCCACCCGCCAGACCTGCGCCCCCGAGGCGCGAAGCATCCGCCCCAGCTGCCAGAAAAAGGGCCCGTGCGGCCCCTGCAGAAACAGCATCCGCCTGCCCCTGCCGGTAACATGTCGCCCTTCTGCTCTCATTTCGCCCTCATTTCGCCCTCATTTCGCCCTCATGGGCGCGACTCGCCTTCATGGATTTTCTGGTCGATAATCCTTTATAAAAGGTGTTTCTGACCATTTTGTGACGCAGCCCTGCCGGCAGGGAAGCCCGCCTGGCGTTTCCTGCCGCCGAGGCACGATTTTCCGCAACTTGCTGCAAGGATCGCCTCCCGCCCCGGCCTTGGCAAGAGCGCTGCCAGCGGCTAAAGCTGGAGCGAGCGAGGAGGCAGCATGTTTACCGGCATCATCACCGACATCGGCGAGATTCAGGCCGTCAGCCATGCGCAGGGCGACATGCGCGCGCGCATTCGCACCGGCTACGACGCGCGCAGCATCGAGCTCGGGGCGTCGATTGCCGCGGACGGGGTATGCCTGACCGTGGTGGCCTTGGGCGATGACTGGTACGAGGTCGATATTTCCGGCGAAACCCTGTCGAAGACCAATCTCGGCGAATGGGCCGCGGGACGCCGGGTCAATCTGGAGCGCGCGCTCCGGGTGGGGGACGAGCTGGGCGGGCATATCGTGTCGGGCCATGTGGATGGGGTGGCGAAGGTGACGGGGCTCGAGCGCGAGGGCGACAGCTTGCGCGTCACCCTCGAGGCACCGCCGGAACTGGCCCGCTTCATCGCCCCCAAGGGCTCGGTGGCGCTCAACGGCACTTCGCTGACGGTGAACGAGGTGGCCGGCACCCGCTTCGGCGTCAATCTCATCGCCCATACCCGGGCAGTGACCAACTGGGGGGCGGTGGCCCCGGCTGCACGGGTCAATCTGGAGGTGGATACGCTGGCCCGTTATGTGGCGCGCCTGCAGGAGGCGCAGCCTTCGTGAGCGCGGGCATTGCGGGAGCGACGCTGGCGGGAGCGGCGCCGGCAGGTGCCGGAGCGCTGAAGCGCCGGGAGGATTTCGCAAGGCGCCGGCGGGGTGGGCGAAGAGCGATTCTGCCGCGTGAAGCCATTTTCGCCCTGGCGGCGGAGGGCGGATTCCCACGGAAAGATCAGCGGCCGCGCGCTCAGCCGCTGGAAAAGCGCATGAAGGCCCAGGCGCCGGCGAGGGTGACCGGCAGGTTGACCAGGGACAGGACGATACGCAGGGCACGGGGAAAGCCGGGGCTGGGCAGGACGAGGCCTGCCGCCAGACCGATGGCGCCGACGATGGCGGCGTTGAGACAGGGGGCGCCGGGGGCGGCGTACCAGGCGGTCACGGCCCCCGACAGCAGCGCGATCACCAGCGACAGAATCGCCAGCTGCGCCTGCAGGGCGGGGCCGTGCAACTGGGCCTGGAAGCGGGCCTCGGCCTCCTCTTCGCTTTCGTCGCTTCCGGCCCGGCTGTCCGCGGCCACGGCCGCACCTAGGACCAGGCCCACGAGGCCGCTGAGCACGATGGCCACGGCCAGCCCC
>JALTZY010000066.1 GCA_027045905.1 Paracoccaceae bacterium | reverse complement strand
CTTCGTGGCCGAGCACAAGATGAAGGTGGCCACCGTCAGCGGCGGCTATGCCGACGGGCTCCTGCGCGCGCTGTCCAACGAGGCAATGCTGTTTCACGGCGATATCCCCTGCCCCGTTCTGGGCCGGGTGTCGATGGACCTGATCGGGGTGGATGTGAGCCATCTGGAGGCGGTGCCCGACCAGCTCACCGTGCTGGGCGCGGCGCAGGGGGTGGATGACCTCGCCCATGCGGCGGGCACGATCGGCTACGAGATCCTGACCGGCCTGGGTTCGCGCTACCGGCGCGAATATCTTAGGGGGGGCGGATGAGCCGGGCGCTCTACCGGCTCAGCGCCCCGCTGGCCGCGCTGGGGCGCTCGGCGCTCGGGCTGCTGGCAGCGATCGGGCGGGTTACGCTCTATGCGCTCGACGCGCTCTCGCATGTCTTCCGCCCGCCCTTCTACCCGCGCGAATTCGCCGCCGCGCTTCTAAATGTGGGCTGGCTCAGCCTGCCGGTGGTGGGGCTGACGGCGCTCTTTACCGGCGGCGCGCTGGCCCTGCAGATCTATGCCGGCGGCGAGCGCTTCTCGGCCGAGGCGGTGGTGCCGCAGATCGTCGCCATCGGCATCGTGCGCGAGCTGGGGCCGGTGCTGGTGGGGCTGATGATCGCGGCGCGGGTGACAAGCTCGATCGCCGCCGAGATCGCCACCATGCGGGTGACCGAGCAGATCGACGCGCTGGTCACGCTCTCCACCCACCCGATGAAATACCTCACCGCGCCCCGCCTGCTCGCGGGTCTCCTGGTGGTGCCGGCGCTGGTGGCGGTGGGCGACGTGATCGGCATCTATGGCGGCTTTCTGGTCTCCACCGGCTCGCTCGGATTCGCGCCGGGCAGCTACATCCAGAACACCTGGGATTTCCTGACCCGCGCCGACATCCTCTCGAGCCTCGCCAAGGGCGCGGCCTTCGGCTTCATCGCCACGCTGATGGGCTGCTATCACGGCATGCATGGCGGGCGCGGCGCCGAGGGCGTGGGCCGGGCCACCAAGGCTTCGGTCGAGGCCGCAGCGGTGCTGATCCTCGCCGCCAACTTCCTGCTCACCAACCTGTTCTTTGCCGCATGATCGAGCTCATCGGCGTGCATAAGGGCTTTGGCGCCAAACAGGTGCTGCGGGGGGTGGATCTCAGCATCGCCAGGGGCGAAAGCATGGTGGTGATCGGCGGCTCGGGCACCGGCAAATCGGTGCTGCTCAAATGCATCCTCGGCCTGCTGGAGCCCGACGCGGGCCGCATCCTGCTTGACGGGCAGGATGTGCGCGAGGCCGAGCGCGATGCCTTCCTCGCCCGCTTCGGGATGCTGTTTCAGGGCGGCGCGCTGTTTGACTCGCTGCCGGTCTGGCAGAACGTCGCCTTTCGCCTGCTGCGCGGGCGGCTGAAGCGGCCGCGCGAGGAAGCACGCGAAATCGCGGTGGAAAAGCTGCGCCGGGTGGGGCTCGGGCCGGAGGTCGCCGACCTGCTTCCCGCCGAGCTTTCCGGCGGGATGCAGAAACGCGTGGGGCTCGCGCGCGCCATTGCCGCCGAGCCCGAGATCATCTTTTTCGACGAGCCCACCACCGGGCTCGACCCGATCATGGCGGGCGTCATCAATGCCCTGATCCGCGAGATCGTCACCGAGATGGGCGCCACCGCCATGACCATCACCCACGACATGAGCAGCGTGCGCGCCATCGCCGACAAGGTGGCGATGCTGCATGCGGGCAAGGTCCGCTGGAGCGGGCCGGTGGGCGAGATGGACGCTTCGGGCGACCCTTACCTCGACCAGTTCATCCACGGTCGCGCCGAGGGGCCGATCGAGACCCTGCGCTGAGCGGGCGGTCCCGGGGAAGCCGGACGTGAATTCGTGGCGGCAGCAGGCGCTCGGCTCGGGTTCCGCTCTCGCTTTCGGCATCGCGATCCGGGCCCGGATCGGGCTTCGGGCCATGCGGCAATCTGCGCCCTCCTGCGGGCATGATCCGGGGCGCGCGCGTCTGCCGCCGGGAGGGCGCTCACGAGGGTGCTTCGGGCACCGGCGCCACCGCCTGCAGATAGGCGGCCAGCGCGGCCCGGTCCTCGCGCGGCAGCAGCGCGAGATTCCGCACCACCAGTGCCATATGCCCGCCGGCGCTGTCATATTCCGGGGTGAAGCCGCTGGTGAAATATTCGATCAGGTCGGCCTCGCTCCAGTCGAGCCGGGCCGGGGTGATATTGGGGAAATGTCCGCGCCCGCCGGGGATGGGCGCGCCGGCGAGCCAGGCATCGCGCCTGAGCCCGCCCAGCGCATTGCGCGGGGTGTGGCATTCGCCGCAATGGCCCAGCGCCTCGGCCAGGTAGCGCCCGCGCGTCTGCTCGGGGCTGAGCGCGCCCGTGACCACCCAGCCGGGGCGCAGAAACAGCGCCTTCCACAGGCCGAGCCCCGCGCGGATGTTGAACGGAAAGGCGACTTCGTGCGGCCGGCTCGGGGTCGCATCCGCAGGCAGGGTCATCAGGTAGGCGTAAAGGTCGGCCACGTCCTGCCGGCTGGCATTGACATAGGTGGTATAGGGGAAGGCCGGGTAATAGTGACGCCCCTCGGGCGAGGTGCCGAAATGCAGGGCATTGTAAAGATCGAGCGCGCTCCAGCGCCCGATGCCCTCCTCGGGGTCGGGCGAGATATTGGGGGCGCGGAAGGTGCCGAAGGGCGAGGCAAATTCCTGCCCCCCGGAGAGCCTGAGCCGCGCCTGCGGCTCGCCATCTGGCGCGTTGGGCGCCATGTGGCAGCCGGCGCAGCCCGCGGCATCGAAGATGCGCGCGCCGCGCGTGGCGTCGCCCTCAAGCCCGGCCATGGCATCGGCGGGCGCGCGCTCTGGCCGGGTCAGCGGCAGGGCGAGCGCCGCCAGCCCGGCCAGCAGCACCGCGCCGAGCGCCGCGCCGCGCCTGAGCTTTCGCAGCATGAGCGCGCCTTACCGGGGCTCGCGATAGGCCTTGTGGCAGGCGCTGCAGGTTCCGCCCAGCGGCCCCATCGCCGCGCGCAGGGCATCGAGCCCGTTGCCGGCCACGGCGGCCATGGCATCGGCGGCCTCGGCGAGCGCCATGCCTTTCTGGCGCAGATCGGCCATGTCGTCCCACAATTCGGGCATGGCGCGGGTGCCTTCGGTGGAGAAATTGTCCGAGCCCGCCGGCCACATGGCAGAGTCGTCGAGACGGGCGAGGGTGGCGATATTGTTCGCCGCCGCGGCGGCGGCGGCGGCATCATAGGGGGCTGAGCCCTTGGCCATGGCGCCGAGCTGGCCGATATTGAAGGCATAAAGCTGCATCAGGGCTTTCCGGGCGGTGATCTGGGGCTTGAAGTCCGGCTCCTGGGCGCTCAGCGGCAGGGCGGGAGCGACGGTGGCGGCGGCCAGGATCGCCGCGCCGATGGTGGATCTGATGGTGGGTTTGCTGCGCATGCTGTTTCTCCGTGGTCATGTGTTACCTGAATACAGCAAAAGCGCGGCGAAAATTCTCCGGACATGTTCAACAATATGTGAGTCGGCAATATGTGAGTCGGTGCCGCTCAGGGCCGCCAGCGCCCGCTCTGCGCGGGTGTCAGCCATTCGGGCCAGCCGAACAGGCGCTCGATCGCGAACAGGATCAGGCACAGGGCGATGATTGCCGCCACCAGCCTGACCCGGGCCGGCGAGGGGGGGTGACGCGCCCATCTGGCCATGCGCAAGAGCCAGCGCGGGTCCATCAGCCCTCCTCCCCGGTGAAACGGACCTTGCCGATATGGTCGAGATTGCGGTTGCGCTGGGCGAAGTCGATGCCGTAGCCGACCACGAATTCGTCCGGGATCTCGAAGCCGATCCAGTCGGCGCAGATGTCCACCTCGCGCCGCGAGGGCTTGTCGAGGAGCGCGATGGTCCTGAGCTTCCTCGGCCTCCTGGCCTTGAGCAGGCCGACCACATGCCTGAGCGTGTGGCCGGTATCGACGATATCTTCCACCACCAGCACGTCGCGCCCCTGTATCTCGCCGCGCAGATCCTTGAGGATGCGCACTTCGCGCGAGCTTTCCATGGCGTTGCCGTAGGAAGAGGCCTCGATGAAATCCACCTCCACCGGCAGGTCGAGCTCGCGCACCAGATCGGCGATGAACACGAAGGAGCCGCGCAACAGCCCGACCACGATCAGCTTGTCGGTGCCGGCGAATTCGTCGTGAATCTCCCGCGCCAGCGCCTCGACCCGGGCGGCGATGGCCTTGGCCGAGATCATCGGTTCGATGACGTAAGGACGTGTCGGCATGGGCTTCCCCCTTGAAATCCACGCCGATCCTATGACATGTGCGCACAGAGGTCACGATGGATTTGGCGACATGCCGACACATGCCGAAAGACGCCGGCTCCCCTATACGCCGCAGCAGATATATGACCTGGTGGCCGATGTGGCCAGCTATCCCGACTTTCTGCCCTGGAATGCGGCCGCGCGCATCCGCTCGCGGCGCGACCTTGGCGACGGGCGCGAAGAGCTGCTGGCCGATCTGGTGATCAGTTTCAAGGTGTTTCGCGAGCGTTTCGGCAGCCGGGTGGTGCTGGATCCGGCCCGGTGGCGCATCGACACCGAATATCTCGACGGCCCGTTTCGCCATCTGCGCTCCTGGTGGCAGATCGACCCGGCGGAAGGGGGCTGCGAAGTCGAATTCTTCGTCGATTTCGAATTCCGCAATCCGTTCCTGCAAAAGCTGATCGGCGTGGTCTTCAACGAGGCCATGGAGCGCATCGTGCGCGCCTTCGAGGAGCGCGCGGCCGAGCTCTACGGGCCGGGAAACCGGGCCCGGGCCGGGCGCAGCGAAGCGATACCGGACGGCGCGCCGGGCTCCTGACCTGCCACGGCGCGGAGCGCGGCGCCCCGGCTTCGGCTTCGCCGGTCCCGATCCTGTCAGGATTCGGTTGCGGTCCCGTGAGGGGCTGGCCTAGTCTGTGCCCGACGACAACCTTGACAAGCGGAGGCATCCGATGCCCCAGTTCGCCCCTTCCGGTTCTGCTTCATCCGGCCTCGCCTGCGGTCGGGCCTGCCCCGCGCGCCGCTCCGCGCCCGCGCCCGAACCCGCGCGCCGGCTGCTGGCGGGGCTGAGCGTGCTGCTTCTCGTCCTGGCTCTTGCGCCGATTCTGCGGCCTGCGCCGCTTCTGGCCGCCGAGCGCGCAAAGCTGCGCGCCTTTCTCGAGATCACCGGGTTTGACAAGGCCATAGAGGGCCTGCAGGAGAGCGCCGTGGCCGGGCCCGGGCTGGCCGGCAATGCGCCCGATGCCTTCGGCAGCGAATGGGTGCGCCTTGCGCGCGAGATCTTCGACAAGCAGGCCATGGTCGAACAGGCGCTGGACATGATGGAAGCGGTGATGCCCGATGACCTGGTAAACCATGGCGCCGCCTTCTACGCCAGCGATCTGGGGCAGCGCCTGGTGGCGGCGGAAAATGCCGCGATCCTCACGCCCGATGAGGAAAAATACGCCCTCGGCGAGCTGCTGGTCATGCGGATGCTGCAAAGCGATCCGCAGCGGATCGAACTGTTTCGGAAAATGTCCGATGCCATTGGCGGGGTCGAGCAGTCGGTGCGTTCGGTGATCGAGCTGCAGGTGCGCTACCTGATGGCGGCCATGGTCGCGGGCTCCGGCGACATCGACATGTCCGAGGCCGATCTGCGCGGGCTGCTCGAAAGCCAGGCGGAAGAGATCGCCCGCAATGTGGAAGCCTACACGATCCTGGGAGCGGCCTATACCTATCGGGACTTCTCCAATGCCGATCTTGCCGCCTATGTGCAGGCGCTCGAGCATCCGAAGATGCGCCGGGTCTATGAATTGCTGAACGCGATCCAGTTCGAGGTGATGGCGGCGCGCTACGAGCGCCTGGCGGCGGCGCTGGCGGAACTGGCCCCGCAGACCGAGCTGTAGGGCCGGGCGCTCGTAG
>JALTZY010000065.1 GCA_027045905.1 Paracoccaceae bacterium | reverse complement strand
GTACGGGCCCCTGCGCCCGGGCCGGGAGCGGGGCCGTGCCAAGAGCCGGGGCCAGGGCGGCAAGAACGAGCGCGGTGACGAAAACCCGTCTGGTCATGTTCTTCTCCTATTCCTTCGGTCCGAGCAGGTCGTCGCTGATCCGGATCCCCCGGCGCCCGCTCCGGCCTCTGGCGGCGGTCCTGGGCCTGGAGGTGGCGGCAGGTTTGGGCTTTGCCGGCGCTTTCGGCTTCGGCGCGGCGGCGGTCCTGGGCTTGCTGGCCGGCTTTTCTGCGGCCTTGGGCTTCGGTGTGGCTTTCGGCTTCGGTGTGGCTTTCGGCTTCGGTGCCGGCTTGGGGGCCGATTCCCGCGCGTGCGCAGGTTTGGGTGCCGCCGCCGGCCTGGATGCGGGTGCCGGCTTGGGGGCTGCCGCCGGTTTTGGAGCGGCTACGGGCTTGGGCGCGGGGGCCGGTTTCGGGGCAGGTGCAGGTTTGGGGGCAGCCACGGGCTTCGGCGCAACCGGAGCCGGGGCAGGCGCGGCTCCGCTGGAGGCGGGGGCCGAGCCCCCCGGCCCGTCATCCCCGCCGCCGCGCCGCGCAAACAGCCCGGCGATCCTGCCCGCCAGCCAGACCAGCAGCTTCCAGGCCAGGGTCAGGAGCGTGCCGATCACGCCGACGAGATGAATGATCAAGGAGGCGATCGCGTCGCTGATCGGCCGCCGCCGCGCCCTTTGGGCCTCGGCCAGGGCTTCTCCCGCCCCGGGGGCATCCTCGGCAAGCTCGATGTCGGTGCCGGCCACCAGCGACTTGCGGAAGCTCACGCAGCCCAGCGGGATCACGATCAGGGTCAGGATGGTCGAGACCAGCCCGCCGAACATCAGCGAAATCGCCATGCCCTGGAAGATCGGGTCCGACAGGATCACCGAGCTTCCCGCCACCAGCGCCAGCGCGGTGATGATGATCGGCCGGGTCCGGGTCTGGCAGGAATAGACCACCGCATCCTGCACCCGCATCCCGCCCTCGACCGCGTGGCGGCTGAAATCCACCAGCAGGATCGAGTTGCGCACGATGATGCCCGCGAGCGCGATGAAGCCGATCATCGAGGTGGCGGTGAACGAGGCGCCGAACAGCCAGTGGCCGGGCACGATGCCGATCAGCGTTAGCGGAATCGGGAACATGATGATCGCCGGCATGGTGAAATTGCCGAATTCCCAGACCACGAGGATATAGATCAGGATCAGCGCCGCGGCGAAGGCCAGCCCCATGTCGCGGAAGGTCTCGTAGGTCACGGTCCATTCGCCGGTCCATTCGAGCGCACTCTTGAGGCTGTCGGCGGGCGGGCCGGTGTAGTTGGTCTCGACCCGCACCCCGTCGGGCGCCACGTAGTCATCCAGCAGGCGCTCCATCTCGAGGATGCCGTAGATCGGCGCGCCGAGGCGACCGGCGACCTCACCGGTCACGTATTCCACCGCCCGCAGGTCCTTGTGATAGACCGGCGCATCGACCGTGAAACGCTCGAAATGGCCGAGCTCGGCGAGCGGGATCATCGCCCCCGAGGCGCTGGGCACCGGCAGCTGGCCCAGCCGGCCGAGGTCGCCACGTACGGCAAGCGGCATCTGCAGGTAGATGAACTTGGGCTCGAGCGAGCGCTCGCTCTTCACGTCGCCCAGCTTGTAGCCGCCCATGGCCATTTCCAGCTGCCGGTTGATGGTCTCGACCGAGACGCCGCGCCGGGAGGCCTTGTCGCGGTTGACCACGAAGCGCCAGGCCTCATGCGGCTCTTCGAGGAAGCTGTCCACATCGACGATGGTTTCGGCCCGTTCGAACAGCGCCACCATGTCGCGCGCCACCTGGCGGCGGGTCTCCGGGTCCGGCCCGTAGATCTCGGCGACCATGGTCTGCAGCACCGGCGGCCCCGGCGGCATCTCGACCACCTCGATTCGCGCGCCCAGTTCGCGCGCCAGGGGCGTGAGCAGTTCGCGCGCTTCGGCAGCCAGTTCGGCCGAGGTCTTTTCGCGCTTGCTGCGATGCACCAGCTGCACCTGTATATCGCCCTGCCAGGGCATCTGGCGCAGGTAGGAATGGCGCACGAGGCCGTTGAAATTGAACGGGCTCGCCGTGCCCACATAGCTCTGGGTGGCGGTGACCTCGGGGATAGTGCGCAGCTGCGCGGCCAGTTGTTGCGCCACGTTGGCGGTGACCGGCAGGGCGGTGCCTTCGGGCATGTTCACGGTGACGTTGAACTCGGGCTTGTTGTCCTTGGGCAGCATCTTGACGGTAACGCCGGTCGTGTAGAACAGCGCCAGCGAGAGCACGAAGACCACCAGCAGCACCGCCGCGAAGACCCAGCCCTTGAAGCGGTCGCGGATCAGCGGCACCAGGGTCTTCTTGTAGAGCGTTTCGAGGAAGCGGTTCTGCCGCTCCTCGCGCCGGTGGGCGCGCTCGAGCGCCTTCATCGGCGGGCGGAAGAACTGCGCCAGCCACGGCGTGAAGATGAAGGCGGCAAACAGCGAGAATACCATCGCCACCGAGCCCAGCGCCGGGATCGGCGCCATGTAGGGGCCCATCATGCCGGAGACGAAACCCATCGGCAGCAGCGCGGCAATCACCGTGAGAGTGGCGAGGATGGTGGGGTTGCCCACCTCGCGCACCGCGTCGATCGAGCAGCTCTCGGTGCATTCGCCCCGGATCAGCCAGCGGCGGTAGATATTCTCGACCACCACGATGGCGTCGTCCACCAGGATGCCGATGGAAAAGATCAGCGCAAACAGGCTCACCCGGTCGATGGTGAAGCCCAGCACATAGGCCGAGAACACCGTCATCAGGATCACTATCGGGATCACGATCACCACCACCACCGCGGCGCGCACACCGAGTGCCAGCCAGATCAGCAGGGTTACCGCGCCGGTGGCCACGAACAGCTTGAGGATCAGCTCGTTGACCTTCTCGTTGGCGGTTTCGCCGTAATTGCGGGTGATTTCCACATGCACGTTATCGGGGATCAGGTTGCCCTGCAGGTGCTCCACATAGGCGAGGATGTCGTTGGCGACCGTGACGCCGTTGGAGCCGGCCTTCTTGGCTACCGAGACGGTGACCGCCGGCGCTCCGACCGGGGCGCGCTCGCCGGCGCCATGGGCCTCGGTCGCCGTCTCTCCGGTCTCCTCCTCTGCGATGCCGACCGCCTCGGCGATGGTCTCGCGGTGCTCATAGGCCGGGCCGGTGGCGTAGGAGACGAGATTCGAGGTGTCATCGGTGGCATCGCTCACCAGCGCCACGTCGCGCACATAGACCGGCGCGCCCTGACTTACGCCGACCATCAGGGTCTCGAGGTCGCGCGCGCTCTGCAGGAAGGCGCCGGTATAGAGGGTGAAGGTGTTTTCGCCGGTTTCCATCGCCCCCACGCCGCGCTCGCTGTTGGCGGTGCGGATGGTCTGGGCCAGTTGGTCGAGACTGATGCCGAAGCCCGCCAGCCGCTCGGGAAAGATCTCGACCCGGATCGCCTCGGAGCGCCCGCCGGTGATGAAGCTCTGGGCGGTGTTCGGCACTTCCTTCAGGCGCTGCATCAGGTCGAGCCCGAGCGTGCGCAGGGCCGCTTCGTCGAGTTCGTGACTCCACAGCGTCAGCGTCACCACGGGCACGTCGTCGATCCCCTTGGGCCGGATCAGGGGCATCGACACGCCGGGAGGGATCTTGTCGAGATTGGACTGGATCTTGTCGTTGAGCTTGACCAGCGAGGGGCCCAGCTCCTCGCCCACCTCGAACTGCACCGTGACCATGCCGCCGTGGCGGTCGGAGCGCGAATAGACGTGCTCGACCCCCTGTATCTCGCTCATCAGTCGCTCGAGCGGATCGGTGGCGATCGAGGCCACCTGCTCGGCCGAGGCGCCGTCATAGGAGAAGAAGATATCCACCATCGGCACCGAGATCTGCGGATCTTCCTGGCGCGGGGTGGCGATCAGGCCGAGAATGCCCAGTGCCAGACAGGAGATCAGCAGCAGCGGCGAGAGCGGCGAGCGGATGAAACCCTGGGCAAGCTTGCCCGCCAGCCCCAGCGGGTGCTGGATTTCGCTTTCGGGGGCGTCCTGGATGGGAGTCTGTTCTGCCATGGTCCCGCGCCCCGCCTATTCGCCGCCGGAAACGAGGTCTGCGGGCGGGTTGAGGATCACTTCCTCGCCGCCCCTGAGGCCGGAGATGACCGAGATCAGCCCGCCCTCGACCGGATAGCCCACCCGTACCAGCCGCAGGCTGGGCCTGCCGTCCTCCAGCACGAAGACCGAAGGCAGCGAGCCGCGCCAGATCAGCGCCTCGGCGGGCACCGCGGGCTGGCTGCGCTCGGGGATGGAGGGGTCGGGGATGGTCACCTCCACATACATGCCCGGCCCCCCGGGCGTGCCCCGGGGCAGGTCGAATTTCACCGTCACCGTATGGCGCAGAGGATCGGCCACAGGATAGATCTGCGCCACCCGCACCATTACCTCGGCGCCGCCGGCATCAAGTCGCGCCGGCACCAGCATGCCCTCTTCCAGCCCGGCCGCCAGGCGAACCGGCACGTCGGCCAGTACCCGAAGGTAGTCCACATAGGCGAATTTCAGCAGCGGCGTACCCGGCTGGACCGTATCGCCCACCTCGACCATGCGGCTCAGGATCACCCCTTCGAAGGGGGCTCTGAGGCGCGCATCCTCCAGCTTGGCCTCGATAGAGCGCAGATTGGCCCGGGCCTGCATGATCGCACCCTGGGCCTGGCTGACCCCGACGCCGGAAGCGTAGAGGTCGGCATAGCGCTCGAGATCGCTGTCGGAGCGGCCCAGCATGTCGGAAAAGCCGCGGGTGAAGAACTGGTCGAACAGCCCCGGCATCCCCATGCCCGGCAGGGCCGAGGTGGAATTCATCCGCGGGCTGATCAGCTCGCGCGAATACTGCATTTGCGAATTGCGAAGCGCGGCTTCGGCATTGTAGATCGCCGCCAGAGCCGCCTGCTTCTGCGCCTGGAGCGCGGCGTCGTCGATGGAGACCAGCACCTCGCCCTCGCTGGCGCGATATCCCTCGGCTCCGGCCAGGAAGGTGATCTCGCCCGGGATCTGGGCCGAAAGAGTGACTTCCTTGTAGGGAATGACCGAGCCGCCTACCGTGGCGCTGCCGCCGGAGCGGACGACCGGGACGGTCGCGGTCCGGTAATTGGATTCTCCGGCGCCGAGCGGGCCGGGGAGCATACTTGCGATCGCCCCCCCCAGGGCCAGAGCGAATGCCAGCGAATGCATCAACCTGGAATGCATGTTTCCCCCTGTCTTTCCCTCGGAAACCGTGGCCGTCTCTCCCCCGGCCATCGCATTTCCGCCCCGGTTCCCGGGGATTCTCTGTCTGCGGGTATCCTAGCGCATGTATTTGTATATTACAAGATTAATATATACAATTTGTGTGATTTCCGAGGATTTCCCCCTTTCGGCGCAACAAAGTTGCGCACGCGCCATCCGAACCTCTGCAAGGCATTGAGAATCAAGTGTTTTCGAGAATCGGCAGGAATCGTTCCAGAGCCGGGAGCGCCGAAAATCCCTGTATTTCGGTGCGTCAGAACGGGAAACCGTTGCCAAACATGTAGGACAGAGGCGAGGAAAAGGCGGTCGAGGCCTTGCCCACGTCATAGGTCATGCGACTCATCGAGGTACCGATGTAATAGACCGTGCCGGTGAGATAGGACATGTTTTCGCTCATCGCCGCCAGGTCGCCGCCGATGCCCTCGATCTCGCCGGTCAGCAGCGCCACATTGGCGCTCATCTCGCCCACCGCGCCGGTCATCTCGGTGACGCTGGTATTCATCTCGCCCACGGCGGCACTCATCCGGGCGATTTCGCCGTTCATCTCGGCCATGTCCTCGGCCATGCTGTCCATGTCGGTGACGATGTACTTGAACGACTGGTTCATCTCCACCATCACGTCGGTGAGCAGGAAGACCTTCTGCGCCATGCCGTACATGACCCAGGTAAAGACCGCCATCACCACCACGATCAGCGCCGTGGTGATGACCACGAACATCGAGCCCCGTACCGGGACCACTTCGACTTCTTCCACCTCGTGCTCGGGCATGCACTCTCCCCGGAATGCAGCGGCGCGCCGGCTCCGCGCCCCACACAATGGTCACGCGCAATGTCGGAACATCCGCATATTCTTATACGGCGAATCATTACCGTTCTTTGAACGTATTTGAAAGGTGCCGATCTGCCACAGTCGCGGAAAAGGGAAATATCCCTTCAAAACAGCATGCTGGCGTCTCGGGGGCGCCATGCGGGTCCGGGCTCGGGCCTCAGGAGACCTCGGCGATGCGTTCCTTGCTCATCTCGCCGGGAACGATGACCATCGGCACCGGCAAGGTCGAGGCGGAGCGGATCAGCTGGGTGATGATCGGCCCGGGGCCGGACTTGCCCGAGCCCGCCCCGAGCACCAGCACCCGCACTTCCGGATCGTCCTTCACCTGGGCCAGGATCTGCTCCACCGGGTCGCCCTCGCGGATCACCAGTTCGGGCTCGATGCCGTGCTTTTCGCGCATCCACTTGGCGAAGACCTCGAAATGGGCTTCTATGCGCTCGCGTGCCTCCTCGCGCATCAGCGCGCCGACGCCGATCCAGTGGTTGAACTCCTCGGGCGGGATCACAGCGAGGATCTCCACCCCTCCCCCGGTATTGGCCGCGCGCATGGCCGCAAAGCGCATGGCATTGAGGCATTCGCTGGAATTGTCCAGCACGACGAGAAATTTGCGCATGTGTCACTCCTGTGTTGGCCCCAACATGGCGCAGGGCGCGCCCCGGTTCAACTGTCTTGCCTGCGGCAGAATGCGCCGTTGGCGCTGCGCGGGCATGGCCATGCCGCTTCGCCCCGGCGGCCGCTCCGCATGCCGCTCCGGTGTCTGGGTCAGGAGCGCGAGCGCACGAAGCCGACGATATCGTGGACCTGCTGGAGGATCGGTCGGCTGATCGCCTCGGCCTTTTCCGCGCCCTTGCCGAGAAGCGCATCAAGCTCCCCCGGATCGGCCATCAGCCGGCGCATCTCCTCGGAGATCGGCGCGAGCTTTGCCACCGCAAGCTCAGCCAGCGCCGGCTTGAAGCGCCCCCAGCCGGCGCCGGCAAATTCGGCCAGCACCGCTTCCGGGCTCTGGTCGGACAGGCCCGCATAGATATCGACCAGATTGCGCGCTTCGGGCCGGTCCTTCAGCCCCTCTAGCTCGCCCGGAAGCGGATCGGGATCGGTGCGCGCCTTCCTGAACTTCTTGGCGATGGTGTCGGCGTCGTCGAGCATGTTGATGCGCTCCATGTCGCTCTCGCCGGACTTGGACATCTTCTTCGTGCCGTCGCGCAGGTTCATCACCCGGGTCGCCGGGCCTTCGATCACCGGCTCGGTGAGCGGGAAGAAATCGACCTTGTAATCGTGGTTGAACTTGGCGGCGATGTCGCGGGTCAGTTCCACATGCTGCTTCTGGTCCTCGCCCACCGGCACATGGGTGGCGTGATAGGCAAGGATGTCGGCGGCCATCAGGCTCGGATAGGCATAGAGGCCAAGGCTCACCTTCTCGGCATTCTTGCCGGCCTTGTCCTTGAACTGGGTCATCCGGTTCATCCAGCCCACCCGGGCGATGCAGTTGAAGATCCAGCCAAGCTCGGCATGGACCGAGACCTGCGACTGGTTGAACAGGATCGAGGTCTTGGGGTCGATCCCCGAGGCCAGCAGCGCCGCGGCGACCTCGTGGGTCGAGGCTCTGAGATCGGCCGGATCCTGCCAGACGGTGATCGCATGCAGGTCCACCACGCAATAGACGGTCTCGAATTCCGGCCCCTGCATCGCCACCCAGCGCTTGATCGCGCCGAGATAATTGCCAAGAGTCAGCCCCCCCGAGGGCTTGATCCCGGAAAACACGCGCGGGGTGAACTGGGCGGCCATGGCCATTCTCCATCTGGATTTCCTGTGCCCGCTCGCTTAACCATGCGGGGCGCGCGCCGTCAAGAAAGAGCCGAAAACCCGCATGGAACACGACCCGAACGCTCCGCCCGTGAACCCGCTGCCGCCGGTGATCGTGGCGCTTTCGCTGGCGATCTTCGCGGTAGAGGCGATCCTGCAGGCCGGTGCAGGCGGGCTGGTGGGCGGCCCCGGCGCGATCGGCTGGAGGAACGAGGTGCTGCAGGATTACGGCTTTTACGAGCCGCTGTTCGACCGGATGCTGCAGACCGGCACCCTGCGCCCGGACTACGCCTATCGCTTCTTCACCTATCCCTTCGTGCATGGCAGCTTTACCCAGATGGTTTTCGCCGTGGTCTTCATCCTGGCACTGGGCAAGATGGTGGGCGAGGCCTTTTCCACCTGGGCAGTGCTGGCGATCTTCTTCGGGGCATCGGTGGCGGGCGCCATCGCCTACGGGCTGGCATGGGACACGCGGATCGTGCTTCATGGCACCTTCCCGGCGGCTTATGGCTTCATCGGTGCCTTCTCCTGGCTCTTGTGGAACGATCTCGCAAGCCGCGCGGAAAACCGGCTCTCCGCCTTCCGCCTGATCGCCTTCCTGATGGGGCTGCAACTGCTCTGGGGGCTGATCTTCGGCGCCAGCGGCCTCTGGGTCGCGGATCTCGCGGGCTTTGCCATGGGCTTCGTCCTGTCCTTCCTGGTCCGCCCCGGTGGCTGGCGGGCGCTGGTGGCGAAGATGCGCCAGCGATGAGCCGCCTTATCCCCGGCGCAGCGCCGCCCTGAATTCCGACAGGCGAAAGGCGCCGATCAGCTGGCCGATCAGAAAATAGCTGCCCATGCCCGAACCCACCAGAATCGCCAGCGCCAGATAGCGCAGCCCTCCGGTGCCAAACATCGGGCCGATCACGATCAGCACCCCCAGCATCACCGCACCCATGCTCCAGCTGGCAATCACGATCCGCAGCGCGCGGCTCCAGAAGCGCCGGTCAAAGCGGGTATGCGCCCCCATCCGCCAGGCCCCGCGCCACAGAAGCAGCGTCATCGCCCAGCCCGCCGCCGAGGTGGCAATCGCCGCCGCCACATAACCCACCACGAATGCCAGCCCCACCGCCAGAGCGGCATTCACCACCAGCGCCACCAGCGCGAAGCGAAAGGGCGTGCGCGTGTCGCCCCGGGCGAAATAGACCGGCTGCAGCACCTTCTGCAGCACGAAGGCGGGCAGGCCCAGCCCGTAAACGGCCACCGCCAGGGCCGTATGGGCGCTGTCATCGGCGCCGAACGCCCCGCGCTCGAACAGCACCTGCACCAGCGGCATCGGCACCATGATCAGCGCCACCGAAGCCGGGATGGTGAGCGCCAGCGCCAGCTCTCCCGCCCGGCTCAGCACTTCGCGCCCGCCCGCCT
This sequence comes from Paracoccaceae bacterium, assembly GCA_027045905.1. Lineage (GTDB taxonomy): Bacteria > Pseudomonadota > Alphaproteobacteria > Rhodobacterales > Rhodobacteraceae > JAAEUB01. The sequence goes on along the minus strand of JALTZY010000065.1, from coordinate 14,492 downwards.
CGTCGCCCGCGGCCAGCCGGCGGGTGATGTCGGGAAGCAGCACCACGCCAATGGCGACCCCCACCACGCCGAGCGGCAACTGATAGAGCCGGTCCGCATAGCTCAGCCAGGCAATCGCGCCATCGAAAAAGCTCGCCACCTGCCGGCCGATCAGCAGGTTCACCTGCACCACGCCTCCGGCCAGCGCGGCCGGCGCGGCGATTACCGCCAGCCGCCTGAGCTCCGGCGTCATCCGCGGCCGGCGCGGCACCAGGCGAAAGCCCGCCCGCGCCGCCGCCACCCAGACCAGCCCCATCTGCGCGATCCCGGCAACCGGCACGGTCCAGACCAACACCAGCCCCACATCCAGGCCCAGCCAGCCCGCCAGCGCCATCGCGCCGATGAGCAGCACGTTGAGCAGCACCGGCGCCGCCGCAGCCGCCATGAAGCGCCCGGTGGCGTTGAGCACCCCGGCCAGAAGCGCCGCCAGCGCGATGAACAGGATATAGGGAAAGGCAATGCGCCCGAACAGCACCGTGAGCGCGAAGCGTTCGTCCTCGGCAAAGCCCGACGCCATCGCCAGCACCAGAAGCGGCATGGCAAGCTGTGCTGCGAGCGTGAACAGGATCAGGAAGAAGGCGAGCCCGGAAAAGGCATCGCGGGCAAATTCCAGCGCTCCCTCGCCGCGCTCCAGCTTCTTTGAAAACATCGGCACGAAGGCCGGGTTCAGCGTACCCTCGGCAAAGAAGCGGCGAAACATGTTCGGAAGCGAAAAGGCGATCAGAAAGGCTTCCGCCACCGGCCCCGCACCCAGCGTGGCGGCGATCATCACATCGCGCACGAATCCCAGCACCCGGCTTGCCAGCGTCCAGCCGCCCACGGTCAGAAAGCCGCGCATCAGCCCCGCACGCGCCATCAGCCGCCCCCCCGCTCTTGCGCTCCGCGGGGCGTCATCGCTTCGGTTCTGCCTGCCCCTTTCATCTTTCCGACAAATACTCCCGCCGGAGGCATTGAATCATCTTCTCGCACCGGATCACTTCCCTGCCCCCGCCCGCCGGGCGCCCTGCTCGATCGCTTCGCGCAGGCGCTTCTCCAGCATCCGCCGCTTGCTTTCGGAGTGGTATTTGAGCCCGAACATGTCCTTGACATAAAAGGTATCCACCACCTGCTCCCCATAGGTCGCGATCACCGCGCTGGCAATATAGACATTGGCGTCGGCGAGCGTGCGGGTCAGGTCGTAGAGCAGGCCGGGGCGGTCGCGGGTATCGACCTCGATGATGGTGTAGATGTCGCTTCCTTCGTTGTCGAAGGTGATCGAGGTGGGTACCCGAAACGCGCGCTCGCGCTTCTTGATCACGTCGCGGCTCTTCATCGCCTCGCGGGTGATGATCTCGCCTCTGAGGCTCTTGTGGATCATGTCGGAAAGCCGTCCCAGCCGGTCCGCCGCATAGGGGTGGCCGCGCGCATCCTGCACCCAGAAGGCGGCGGTGGCATAGCCGTCGCGGGTGGTATAGGTGCGCGCATCCACCACTCCGGCGCCCACCAGCGCAAGCGCCCCGGCAAGGCGCGAGAACACGCCGGGATGGTCGGTCAGCGCAAAGCAGATCCGGGTCGCGTCGCGGTCCTCGTCGGGAAAGAGGTCGATCTTCACCTCGTCCTCGGATATGCCGCGCAGCAGCCTTGCAAAGACCACATGCGCGGTCACGTGCAGCCCCTGCCAGTAGGGCGGATAATGGCGCGAAAGCTCATGCTTGATCTCGGCCTTCTCCCAGCCCTCGGCTTCAAGCACCTTGCGCAGGAACCTGCGCGCCTCGCCCCCGCGCAGTTCCACATTGATCGCCTCCATCCCGTCTTCGAGCACCTTGCGGGTCTGCCGGTAGAGCGCACGCAGGAGCACCGCCTTCCAGTTGTTCCAGGTGGTGGGGCCGACGCCGCGGATGTCGCAGACCGTGAGCACCGTCAAGAGGTCGAGCCGCTTCACCGTGCCCACGGCGCGGGCGAAGTCGCGCACCGTGCGCGGCTCGGCGATGTCGCGCTTCTGGGCCATGTCGCTCATCAACAGGTGGTGGCGCACCAGCCATTCCACGTCATCGCATTCCTTCTTGCTGAGCCCCAGCCGCGGGGCCACCTTGCGCGCGAGGCGCGCGCCCAGCACCGAGTGATCCTCGTCGCGCCCCTTGCCGATATCGTGGCACAGCATCGCCACTATCAGCACCTTGCGGTTGGGCCGCCCCTCGCGCAGGATCGAGGTGGCGACGGGAAGCTCGTCCTCCAGTTCCTTGCGCTCGATCTGGGCGAAATTCGAGATTACCTGGATCGTGTGCTCGTCCACCGTGTAGCTGTGATACATGTTGAACTGCATCATCGCCACGATCGGCTGAAACTCGGGGATGAAGGCGCCCAGCACGCCAAGCTCGTTCATGCGCCTGAGCGCGCGCTCCGGGTTGCCGTGCTTCAGCAGCGTGTCGAGGAAGAGCTTGGCCGCTTGCGCATCGGCGCGCAGATCGTCGTCGATCAGGTGCAGGTGGCCGGCGACGAGGCGCATTGCGTCCGGGTGGATCAGCACCCCGGTGCGCAGCGCCTCGGCAAACAGGCGCAGGATCATCATCCGGTCCTTGTGGATCACGTCGGGGCTGGCGAAGGTCAGCCGGTTTTGCACGATGCGAAAGCCCCTGGCCGCCCGGCGCCGGCGCAAGAGCCCGATCAGCCGCGGCGCGCGCTTCACATGCCGCGCCTCGAGCCCGGTGAGGAAGATCCGCGTAAGCTCGCCCACCGTGGTGGCGGTGCGGAAGTAATCCTGCATGAAATGCTCGACCGCCCGCCTGCCCGAATGGTCCCGGTAGCCCATGCGCGCGGCTACCGCCACCTGCAGGTCGAAGGTAAGCTGATCCTGCGCCCGCCCGGCGATATCGTGCATGTGGCAGCGCACCGACCAGAGGAATTCCTCGGCATCCTCGAAAGTCTCGTATTCCTCGGCGCTGAACATGCCCTGGGCGACGAGTTCGGACGTGTCGTGCACCCGGTGCAGGTATTTGGCGATCCAGAACAGGGTCTGCAGGTCGCGCAAGCCCCCCTTGCCCTCCTTCACGTTGGGCTCGACCATGTAGCGCTGGTTGCCGTTCTTCTCCAGCCGCTGGGCGCGCTCTTCGAGCTTGGCCTCGATGAACTCGCCCGCCGTGCCCTTGAACAGCTTGCCCCAGAGGGCTTCGTCCAGTTCCCCGGCTAGGGCTGCGTCACCGTAGAGGAAGCGGTGCTCCAGAAGCGCCGTGCGGATGGTGGTGTCCTCGCGCCCGAGGCGCAGGCAGTCGCGGATGGTGCGGCTCGAATGGCCCACCTTCAGGCGCAGGTCCCAGAGCATGTAAAGCGTGCTCTCGATCACGCTTTCGGCCCAGGCGGTGAGCTTGTAAGGGGTCAGGAACAGCAGGTCCACGTCGCTGTGCGGGGCCATTTCGAAGCGCCCGTAGCCGCCCACCGCCAGCACCGCGAGGCGCTCGCCGGCGGTGGGGTTCGGCAACGGGTGCAGGTGCCCGGTGGCGACTTCGAGCGCGCTTTGCACCAGCCGGTCGGTGAGCCAGGCTATCGCCCGGGTGCAGCCGCGCGCCTCGTGCGGGCGCTCGGCCATGGCGGCGGCGATGGCGGCGCGGCCGCGCTCCTGGGCCGCGCGCAGCACCGCCACGGTGGCGGCGCGGATGGCGGCGGGGTCTTCGGCCGAGTCCAGCGCAGCGGCGAGGCTGTCGGCCACCGCCGCCCGGTCGAAGATCTCGGAGGGGGCACAGATCAGCCCTTCGGGCAGGCGCGCACCCTCCGCCCCGCCACTATCCGATCCGGTGCTGCTGTCGGGCGCCCCCGGCGCCTTCTCAGAGCCCGGCACCGCCAAAGCTTCTCGGCGCGGGGTCGATCACCACCACCTGCTTGTCCTGGATCTGCGCGACCGCGAGACCGCGCTCATTGGTGCCGTCGGCCAGCAGGCGGAAGATGCCATTGACCCCGACGAAGCCCGAAGGCTGGGTCAGCGCCTCTACGGTCAGCGCGTCGGCCTTGCCGGCCCTGACCAGCGCGCCGATGGCGGCGATCCCGTCATAGGCGAGCCCGGCGATCGGGTGCGGCTGCTCACCATAGGCGGCCTGGTAGCGGCTGGCGAACTGGCCTTGCAGGTCCGGGTCGGGCAGGGCGAACCAGCCTCCCTGCAGCCCGGTCATCGACAGCGCGCTGGCCGGGATGTCCCAGCGTTGCAGACCGATATACTGGTAGTCGGCGGGCTTGATGCCGTTTTCCGGCAGCAGGCCGGCCAGAAGCGGCAGCGCGCCGGAGGTCCCCGAGGTCATGAAGATGGAACGGGCGCCGGAGTTGCGCGCGGTGTCGGCGATTTCCGGCAGGGCGTTGATCACCCCCTTCTGCGAAAGCTCGAAGCTGACCACCCCGGCCGGGCTGCCCCCGGCGCGGGCAATGGCGCGCTCGATGGCCGCGGCCCCGGCGCTCTCGGCTCCATCCCTGCCGTGGACGATCAGGATCGGCGTCTTGCCCTGCTCGGCGGCATAGGCGACCAGGCGGCTGGCGGTGTTCCGGAAGGTATTGCCGAGGATGAAGACATTGCCCCCGGCGATCGCCGGGTTGTTGGAGAAGGCCAGCACGTTGATCCCGCGCGGGGCCACGGCGGTGCCGGCGGCATTGGCATTGGCGGCATAGACCGGGCCGAGGATGATCCTAGCTCCCTCCTGCACCGCCTTGCGGGCGACCTCGGCGCTGCGCGCGGCATTGGCGCCGGTTGCATAAACGCGCAGGTCGATGGTGACCCCCCGCAGCTCCGACATGGCCAGGCGGGCGGCATTTTCAAGCGACTGCGCCAGCACCGCGTCCGTGGCCGCCGCCGAGCCGCGCGGCACCAGCAGCGCCACCGGCACCGGGCGCGAGGTATCAATCCGCGGGCCGCCTCCTCCGGGCAGGGTCACGTCGCAAGCCGAAAGCCAGAGAAGCGCGAAAACGGCCGCCAAAAGCCCCGGCACCTTGCGGACAAGTCTCGAAACGGCAAACATGCAAATATCCTCACTCCCGTGCCCGGTGCCCCTGGTGCCGGCTGTTCGGGGCCATCATATAGAGCGAACAGCAGACAGGTCCAGCCTTGAAACCGGAAATCGCCCCCCTGCCCGCCGGGCTCTACCTAGTCGCAACCCCGATCGGCAATGCACGCGACATCACCCTGAGAGCGCTGGATATTCTCGCCTCGGCCGATGTCATTGCCGCCGAAGACACCCGCACCATGCGCAGGCTGATGCGCCTGCACGGGGTGGCGCTGGGCAATCGTCCGCTCATCGCCTATCACGACCATTCCGGCGAAGCGGCGCGCGCGGGGATCGTCAAGCTGATCGGCGAGGGCCGTTCGGTTGCCTATGCCAGCGAAGCGGGAATGCCCCTGATCGCCGATCCCGGCTTTGCACTGGCGCGCGAGGTGGCACGGGCCGGCTTCCCGGTCACTTCCGCGCCGGGCCCCTCGGCCAGCCTTGCCGCGCTCAGCCTGTCGGGCCTGCCCAGCGACCGCTTCCTGTTTGCCGGTTTTGCCCCTGCCGGCAAATCCGCGCGCCGCAAATGGCTCGCCGAACTGCTGGATATCCCCGCCACGCTGATCCTGTTCGAAAGCCCGAAACGCGTTCAGCAATTATTAATCGACTTGTGCGACCTTGGCGAAGATAGTCGGGAAATGGCGATTTGTCGCGAACTGACCAAGAAATTCGAGGAAGTCATGCGCGCCACGGTGTCGGAACTGCGCGAACGCCTGTCGGAGCGCCCCCTGAAAGGGGAGATCGTGCTGATCCTTGGGCGGGGCGATGGCGGAGGATGCGCATTTGACATGGAAGCGGCGCTGGGCCGGGCGATGGCGACAATGAGTATCAGGGATGCTGTTGCCCATGTTGCCGCTTCCGGCAAGCTGCCGAGGCGCAAGGTCTATCAGGCGGCGCTGGCCCTGCAAGAGGGCAAGACGACAGAAAAGAGCGGCCAGAAAGGATGATCACGCGATGAATGAGTGGCGCAGACAAAACGGGCGGCGGAATTACCGGGCCGGGCTGGCGGCCGAGGACAGTGTGGCCAGGGATTATCAGGCGCGCGGGCACCCGATTGCCGCCCGCCGCTGGCGCGGATCGCGTGGCGAGATCGACATCATTGCGCGTGAAGGCGACGGGCTGATCTTCATCGAGGTCAAGAAGGCACGGGATTTCGCACGAGCCGCCGAGCGCCTCACCCGGGCACAGATGCGGCGCATCTACGGGGCGGCGTCCGAGTTCCTTGCCGGTGAGCCGAAGGGGCAGCTGACCCCGGTACGGTTCGACGTGGCGCTGGTAAATGCCAGCGGGCAGATGCAGGTGGTCGAAAACGCTTTCGGCATGTGAAGGAAATGTAAAGGCGGTTGTTCTTTCTCCCTCTTTCCCCCATCTATGGACAAGGGGAAGGGAAAAGAATGCAGACATCCTTGCGCGTTGCCATGCAGATGGACCCGATTGGGGGGATCGACATCCGGGCTGATTCGTCCTTTCGCATCATGGAAGAGGCGCAAAATCGCGGCCACAGTCTGTTTTACTACACGCCGGACCGGCTGTTTTTCGACGAAGGTTCGGTGAAGGCGCACGGCTGGCCGATCACGGTCCGGCGCGAGGCGGGCAATCACCACACCCTCGGCGAGGGGGGCGAGGTCAACCTCGCCGATTTCGATGTGGTCTGGTTGCGCCAGGATCCGCCCTTCGACATGGGATATATCACCACTACCCATTTACTCGAAAGGGTCCACCCGCAGACTCTGGTGGTGAACGACCCGTTCTGGGTGCGCAACCACCCGGAGAAACTGCTGGTGCTCGACTTTCCCGACCTGACCCCGCCGACCATGATTGCCCGTGATCTGGAGTCGCTCAGGGCCTTCAAGGCCCGCCACGGGGATATCATTCTGAAGCCGCTCTACGGCAATGGCGGTGCGGGGGTGTTCCGCCTCGGTCCCGAGGACCGCAACCTGGCCAGCCTGCACGAATTGTTTGCCTCGATCAGCCGCGAGCCGCTGATCGCGCAGAAATTCCTGCCTGCGGTTTCGGCCGGCGACAAGCGCATCATTCTGGTGGATGGCGCTCCGGTCGGCGCCATCAATCGGGTTCCGCCCCCCGGCGAAACTCGCTCCAACATGCATGCGGGGGGGCGCCCGGAAAAAGCGGCTCTGACGACGCGCGACGAGGAAATATGCGCCCGAATCGGCCCGGTTCTGCGCGAGCGGGGGCATATCTTCGTCGGAATCGACGTGATCGGCGATTACCTCACCGAGATCAATGTCACCTCCCCCACGGGACTTCAGGAACTGGAAAGGTTTGACGGCAGGAATGTTGCCGCCGGTATCTGGGAGGTGATCGAGGCGCGCCGGAGTGCCGCATGAGCCCGCCTGCCGGAAGGGCGGCGTCCATGTCGTTATTGCCGGTCGCGGACGCCAGTGCCGGCTTTTCCGCGAAAATCGGGTGCCCAGCTCACGTCCCTTCGCGCCTTTCGGGCGGATGCGATCAGGCAAAGCATGGGGCTGGGGCGGTGCCATTGCGAACAGGAAAGCGCCGATGCCCCGGCGATAGACTTTTCCCGGACATTCGCGGATATTCCTGAAAGTGCGAAGAGCGCTGGACAGGAGGCGTGAAGCGGCCCATGCTCGGCGCATGAGGACGGGGTTTTTCTTTGACGAGCGCTGCCTTTGGCATGGTGGCGGGAATTACGCCGCGACCCTGCCATTGGGTGGTCTGGTCCAGCCGCTGGCAGCGGGGGGCTGCCGGAGAGTCCGGAAACGAAACGGCGTCTGAAAAACCTGATGGACGTGACCGGGTTGATGGGCGAGCTGGTGGTGAAGAGTGCGCCGGAGGCCGGATTCGACGATCTGGCGCGGGTGCATTCGGTGGAATATCTGCGTGCATTCAAGGAGTTGAGCGATACGGGCGGGGGCGAGATCCGCCTGCGGGCGCCCCTTGCCCGGGGCGGTTACGAGATCGCAGCTCTGGCGACGGGGCTGGCGAGTGCGGCTCTGGAGGCAGTGCTCCGGGGAGATCTGGACAATGCCTATGCGCTCTCGCGCCCGCCGGGCCATCACTGCCTGCCGGATTTTCCCAACGGATTCTGCCTGCTGGCCAATCTGGCCATTGCCATCTGCGCGGCCCGGGCGGAGGGGCTGGTGCGACGGGTCGCGGTGATCGACTGGGACGTGCATCACGGCAACGGTACCGAGGCGATCTTTTACGAGGATCCCGATGTGCTGACCATTTCGCTGCATCAGGCGCGCAATTATCCGCCGGATACGGGCGATGCGACGGATCGGGGGCGAGGCGCGGGACTGGGCGCGAACATGAATATTCCTCTGCCGCCCGGGGCAGGCCATGCGACCTATCTCGAGGCACTGGAGCGGCTGGTGGTGCCGGCCCTGCGCGCATACCGTCCCGAAGTTCTGGTGGTCGCCTGCGGCTATGATGCCGGGGCGCTGGACCCTCTGGGGCGGATGCTGGCTACGGCGGAGACATTCCGGCAGATGACGCGGATCCTGTGCGACCTGGCCGACGATCTGTGCGGCGGGCGGCTGATGATGGCCCATGAGGGCGGCTACAGCGAGGTAGAGGTATATGTGCCATTTTGCGGGCACGCCGTGCTGGAGGAGATGTCCGGTGCCAGCGCCCGCGCGCCGGACCCCCTGGCCGAGACCCTGGCGGCGCGTCAGCCATCGGCGCGGATGCAGGCGGTGTTCTCGGAGCATCTGGAGGAACTGGAGGCGCTGTTCAGCCGGCCAGCGGTGTGAGATGGCGAGCAGGCCGGGGCATCGGAGCAAATCCGCCGAGGCTTTGAAAATACGCCTATATTTCCACTTCTCGTGAGGGGATGGCCGGGAAAAACACCCCCCCGGACCAGAGTCCGAACCAGCGACCGTCGTCCCTCTCTTCATGCACGCCGAGCTCAGCCAGGCGCAGGAAGCTCTTGCGGTCGATCAGTGCTTCGAGGCCCGAGCGGATCATCGCATAAGGTGCGGGTTCGCCGGTGGTCGGGTTGCGCTCGAAGCGCAGAGGGTGATCGGGGCCGGCTTCGGCGGCATCGCCAAGGTTGGTTACGAAGGCGAGTACCTGCTGGCGCCCTGCTCCGCGCACTTCGAAATCCACCGCCACGAAGGGCGTGTCATCGACCCGGATGCGCACCTTTTCCACTGGAGTAACGAGGAAATATTCGCTCCCCTCGCGCTTCAGGATCGAGGCGAACAGGCGCACAAGCTCCGGCCGGCCGATCGGGGTGCCGAGGTAGAACCAGGTCCCGTCGCGGGCGATGCGGATATCCAGATCGCCGCAGAAGGGCGGGTCCCACAGATGCACCGGCGCCGGGCCCTTGCGCGCGACCCGCCGGACGGAAGATGCGAGGCTTTCCGCCGAAACGGTCCCGGCGGCGGGAGGTTTCTTGCCGGTTTCAGCTTTTGTCATTTGTCCCCAGGGCGAAAAACGCCTTTAATGGAATGGCGCCGGATGGCGCGGATGCCACGGAATGCTACGGCGGAGGAAGGGCATGGGCAAGGCAGAAGACGACCTGGTGGCGGGTGCGCAGGCGCTGGGCGAGAAGCTCGCCCGGGCGAGGGCCGAGATCGGCAGGCGCGTCCTCGGCCAGGAGGAAGTGGTGGCGCAGGTGCTGGCGACCCTGCTTGCGGGCGGTCACGCGCTGCTGGTGGGCTTGCCGGGGCTGGGCAAGACTCGGCTGGTCGAGGCACTCTCCCGCGTCATGGGGCTTGAGGGCGGGCGGGTGCAGTTCACCCCCGACCTGATGCCGGCCGACATCCTCGGTGCCGAGGTGCTCGAAGAGGCGCGCGACGGCAGCCGCGCCTTCCGCTTTCTGCCCGGCCCGGTCTTCTGCCAGCTCCTGCTGGCCGACGAGATCAACCGCGCCTCGCCCCGCACCCAGTCGGCGCTGCTGCAGGCCATGCAGGAGCAGGAAGTGACCATTGCCGGCCAGGCCCATGCCCTGCCGCGGCCCTTTCATGTGCTGGCCACGCAGAACCCGCTCGAGCAGGAGGGCACCTATCCGCTGCCTGAGGCGCAGCTTGACCGCTTTCTGATGCAGATCGACGTGGCTTATCCCGACCGCGCCGCCGAGCGCGAGATCCTGCTGGCCACGACCGGGGCCGAGGAGGCCGAGGCGGCGGCGGTGTTCGCGCCGGGGGAACTGGCCGAGGCGCAGGCGCTGTTGCGCCGGATGCCGGTGGGCGAGAGCGTGGTGGGGCTGATCCTCGATCTCGTGCGCGCCTGCCGTCCGGGCGATCCGAGCGCCCCGGAGCCGGTGCGCGAAAGCGTCGGCTGGGGGCCGGGCACGCGGGCGGCGCAGGCATTGATGCTGCTGGTGCGGGCGCGCGCCCTGCTCGAGAGTCGCCTGGCGCCGGGGGGCGAAGACGTGCTGGCGCTGGCCCGTCCGGCATTGATCCACCGAATGGCGCTTTCTTACGGCGCGCGGGCGCGCGGGGAGAGACTGGAGGCCATTATCGACCATGTAATCAAGGGCTTGTTCGAATCTGACGCGGGTGAGGCCGCGTGACCGCGCCCGCCGCCTACCTGCTACCGGGTCAGCCGTTCGGAGCTCGGGCCGCAGCGCTTGCCGGGGATCTGCCGCCGCTGCTGGCGCGCGCCCTTCGGCTGGCCGATGCGGTGGCGCTGGGCGAGCAGGGGCGGCGCCAGCCGGGGCCGGGAGATGCCTTCTGGCAGTATCGTCCGGCCCAGCCGGGGGATGCGGCGCGCAGCATCGACTGGCGCCGCTCGGCGCGCTCGGACCAGCATTTCGTGCGCCAAAAGGAGTGGCAGGCGGCGCAGACGGTGATGCTCTGGGCCGACCGGGCCGCCTCGATGGGATTTGCCTCGCCCGGCGCGCCGGCCAAGGCCGACCGGGCCGCGCTTCTGGCGCTGGCGGCCGCGGTGTTGCTGCTGCGCGGGGGCGAGCGGGTAGGGCTCACTGACCTCGCGGCCGGGCGCGGGCAGGTGCAGCTTCAGCGCCTTGCCGAGGCACTGGCGCGCCCGCTGGAAGGCGCGGAATATGGCGCGCCCGACGTGGCGGCGATCCCGGCCCATGCGCGCGCGGTGTTCCTTTCCGATTTCCTCGGTGAGATGGACGCGCTCGGTCGGGCCTTGGGCGCGCTTGCCGAGCGGGGCGTCAGCGGCGCGCTGGTGATGGTGCTGGACCCGGCCGAGGAGGGCTTCCCCTTCAGCGGGCGCAGCATCTTCCGCTCCATGGGCGGCGGGCTCGGCCACGAGACCCGACATGCCGGCGAGCTTCGCACGCGCTATCTTGAGCGGCTCGCCGCGCGCAAGGCGGCGCTGGGGGAGATGGCGGCGCGGCTGGGCTGGCAGTTTCACCTGCATCACACGTCCGGCGCTCCGGCCCCGGCGCTCTTGTGGCTGTACCGCGCGCTGGAGGCGCGGCGCTGATGCTGGTGCTCGGCCCCCTTGGCTTTAGCGCGCCGCTCCTGCTGGTCGGTTTCCTGGCGCTGCCGATCCTGTGGTTCCTGCTGCGCGCGACCCCGCCGGCGCCGGTTACGCGCCGCTTTCCCGGCGTGGTGCTGCTGATCGGGCTCGAGGACCGCGACGCCGAGCCCGACCGCACGCCCTGGTGGCTCCTGCTGCTGCGGCTGGGGGCGCTGGCGGCGATGATCCTAGGCTTTGCCGGGCCGGTGCTGCACCCGGAAGCGTCAGACGAGGCGGGTGACCTGCCGCTGCTGGTGGTGCTGGAAAACGGCTGGGGCGCGGCGCCGGACTGGAAGGCGCGGCTGGAGGTAGCCGACGCGGCGCTGGAGGCGGCGGGCCGTACGGGACGGCTCGCGGCGGTGTTGCCCACGGCAGGGGAGGGGAGAGCGCGCTTCGCCGTGCCGGGATTGTTGCGCGAGCATCTGGCCGGGCTTGCCCCGCGGCCCTGGGAGGTGGATCCTGGCGGGGCGGTCGCGCGCTTGCCCGAAGGGCCGGCGGAAGTGCTGTGGATCTCCGACGGGCTGGCCCATGAAGGGCGCGCGGAGTTGCTGCGGGCGCTGGAGTCCCTGGGGCCGCTGCGGGTGGTCGAGCCGCCGCGCGCGCGCCTCGCCCTGCGCCCGCCGATCTACCGCGAGGGGCTGGTCGAGATGGAGGCGCTACGCGCGCGACCTGGCGCGGCGCAGAGTATCGCCGTCAGCGCCATTGGCCCGGACCCGGCCGGGGTCGAGCGCGAACTGGCCCGGGTCGAGCTGCGCTTCGAGGAGGGTGCGACGGAGGCCCGGGCACGCCTTTCCCTGCCGCCGGAATTGCGCAACCGGATCGGCCGATTCGCCATCGAAGGCGAGGCATCGGCGGCGGCGGTAAGCCTCGCCGATGACAGCCTGCGTCGCCGTCGGGTAGGACTTTTCGGATCTGCAGGCCCCCGGGAGGGGCTCGCACTCCTGTCTCCCTTGCACTATCTCGACAAGGCCCTGTCTCCGAGCACCGAGCTTCTGAAAGGCGAGATCGCCGGGATGATCCGGGCCGGGGCCGATACGATCATCCTCGCCGATGTGGCCAGTCTGCCCGAGGCCGAGCACCGCGCGCTGGCCGAATGGGTGGCGCAGGGCGGCCTGCTTTTGCGCTTTGCCGGGCCGCGTCTGGCGGCGGCGGACGAGGGGCGCGGAGTCGAGGATGCGCTCCTGCCGGTGCGCCTGCGCGCGGGTGGCCGGGTGGTGGGCGGGGCGATGAGCTGGGGCACGCCGCAGGCGCTGGCGCCCTTTGGGGCTGATTCGCCCTTTTACGGGCTTTCGATCCCGCCGGATGTGACCGTCTCTGCCCAGGTGCTGGCCGAGCCCGGCCCCGAGCTTGCCGCGCGTACGATCGCTTCGCTGGCCGACGGCACTCCGCTGGTTACCCGCAAGGCGCTGGGCGAGGGGCAGGTGGTGCTGTTTCACGTTACTGCCAATGCCGAATGGTCGAGCCTGCCGCTGTCGGGGCTGTTCGTGTCGATGCTGGAGCGCCTGGCGGTCTCCACCCGCCTCCGGCGCCCGGATGCCGGGGAGCTCGTCGGCACCACCTGGTCGCCGGTGAAGCTGCTCGACGGTTTCGGCGCGCTTGCCCCGGCGGGCACCATGGCGCCGGTAGCGGGAGAGGCGCTTGCGGGCCGGGCCGGGCCGGACCTGCCGCCGGGGCTTTATACGGAGGGGGCGGACGGGGCGCGCAGCCTCGCGGTCAATGTCTTCGGCCCCGATACCCCCCTTGCCGGTGCCCGATGGCCCGCGCGGATCGTGCCGATCCGGGGCGAGGAGCGGGCGGCGCGCGATGTGGCCGAGTGGTTCTGGCTGGCGGCTCTTCTGGCGCTGGCGCTGGATCTCGTCGCCTCGCTCGCCCTCTCCGGACGGCTGGCGCGGGGCGGAAGGGCGCAGGCTTCGGGTCTGCTGCCGGGAGGCATGCTGCCGGCCGGGCTGCTGGCCGGGCTGCTGGCGGGAAGCGTGGCCCTGCTGCCCACGGGCCTGTGGGCGCAGGCGGCGGCATCCGGGCAGCCGGCGCGGGATATGCCCGACGCGCTTGTGAGTGCCGCCGCCCAGGTGACGCTCGCCCATGTGCTGACCGGCGATGGCGAGGTGGATGCCATCGCCCGGGCCGGGCTGACCGGGCTTGGCGACGAGCTCTTCCGCCGTACCTCGGTCGAGCCTGGCACGCCGGTGGGGGTCGATCTCGAGCGCGACGAGCTTGCGGTCTATCCGCTGCTCTACTGGCCGGTAACCGCCAGCCAGCCCCTGCCCAGCGCCGCCGCCTATGAGCGGCTCAACGCCTATCTCAGGGCCGGGGGCATGGTGCTGTTCGACACCCGCGATGCGCAGGTGGCGGGATATGGCTCGGCCCTGACCCCCGAAGCGCGCCGGCTGCGCCTGCTCGCCGCGCCTCTGGAGGTCCCGCCGCTCGAACCCCTGCCCGAGGATCATGTGCTGACCCGCGCCTTTTACCTGCTCACCGCCTTTCCCGGCCGACACAGGCAGGGAAAGGTCTGGGTCGAGGCCGCCCCCCCGGATGCCGAGCGCGCGCCCGGGATGCCCTTTCGCAACCTCAATGACGGCGTGACCCCGGTGGTGATCGGCTCCAACGACTGGGCCGCGGCCTGGGCGGTGCGCGCCGATGGGCGCTACATGTTTCCGGTCGGCCGGGGCAGCGCGGGGGCGCGCCAGCGGGAGATGGCCTATCGCTTCGGTGTGAACCTGGTGATGCATGTGCTTACCGGCAATTACAAGAGCGACCAGGTGCATGTCCCGGCGCTGCTGGAGAGGCTGGGGCAATGAGCCGCGCGCTGTTGTGGAAGGTGGTTTTCGACCCGGTTCTGCCCTGGCCGCTGCTGGCGACCGTGGGTGCGGCAATGGCCGCGCTGCTCATGCTGGCTGCTTGGCGCGGCCTTGCCGGATGGACCGCGCGGGCCCTGGCCGCGCTGGTGCTGCTTGCCGCTCTCGCCGGGCCGTCGGTGCAGATCGAGGAAGGCGACCGGCTCAGCGACATCCTGCTGGTGGTGGTGGACGGGAC
>JALTZY010000064.1 GCA_027045905.1 Paracoccaceae bacterium | reverse complement strand
GGGGGTCATGGGGGGAGGGCTCCTGGAAATCCCCCCGCGCATTGTCGTGCCTTCCGGCAATGGGCTCGGCGCGCAGGACACGACCGGTGTTGAGCGGGGGCGGTGCGGCGAATTCCGGTCCGGCTTCGTCCTCGCTTCGGGTCCCGGTGCCCGCTGTGTGCATCGGTACGCTCTCTTCCGGCATGTGCTGGTGCTTGCTCCGGGTCTGGCGCGCCCGCAGGCCGCGTGCTCCCCTGGCAGCACCCATCGCCGCGCCCCTGGCCGCCTGTGCAGCGCCCACCGCCGCCCGGCGCGCTCCGTGTCCGGCCAAGCTGGCGATCATGGCATAGAACATGACCCCCCCCACCAGAAGGAACCGGCCGATGCGCTTGACCTCGGCGCTGGTGAAGCCCAGTGCGAACAGAGCGAGAGCGACCGTTGCAAGCCCGGAGAGCAGCGAAAGTGCCTTGAGCGAAACGACGGTCGAGAATGGCAGCAATCCCAGGAGCGCGCCGGACACGGTATCGCCAAACAGTCCGCCCATGCCGAATGAATGCGTCCATCCGCTACCGGGCACCAGGGTCGAGGCATGGACCGATCCGGTGGCGATGGCAATGGGCACGAAGGCGATCCGCGTCAGCAGTCGCTCGGCTCCCGCGTGGCGGACGAAGCGCAGCCCCCAGCCGAAAAAGGCGATGGCAAAGCCCCAGGAAGCCAGGCCGATGATGACCATCAGCGGCGAGGCAATCGTGGCGCCGATACGCCCCAGCATGTTCCGGATTTCGTCGTCGGTGGCGGCCAGCCAGCCCGGATCCTCGGGGGCGTAGGATCCGATCAGCATCGCCGAGAGCACTCCCAGTGCCAGCAGCACGAGGCCGATCATCTCGCGCCCGCGTCGTTCGATCAGCGCTTGGGTATCCGCTGCAAAGATCGGGTCTCGTTCGCGTGCCTGATATGCCATGCCTTACCTCGTCTTCACTTGTATAAACAGTCGTGGAGCCGTTTCAGCCCGCGCTGCATTTCCTTTTTCGGGGCGACCATGGCCACCCTGATATATCCTGTGCCCGGATTGGCCCCGCCCACATCGCGCGAGAGATAGGCGCCGGGCAGTGTCCGGATGCCGGTTTCGCGCCAGAGCTTGAGCGCCGCGGCCTCGCCATCCTCCACCGGCAGCCAGAGGAAGAACCCGGCCTCGGGCCCCCGATAGCCCGGCACGCCTGCCAGAAGCTCGTCGGCCAGCGCGTATTTCTCCTGGTAGAGGGCGCGGTTTTCGGCCACATGCGCGTCATCCGCCCAGGCGCGCGCCGCTACTGCCTGCACAGGGCCGGGCAGCGGCGCCCCGGCAAAGGCGCGCAGGTGCCTGAGCCGGGCGATGCTCTCGGGCCCGCCGGCCACGAACCCGGCCCGCAGGCCGGCGAGATTCGAGCGCTTGGAAAGCGAGTGAAAGGCCAGCACCCGCTCCGGGTCCGCCCCTCCCTCGGCGGCGACCTCCAGCGCGCCGGGCGGCGGGGCGCCGCGGTAGATCTCGGCATAGCATTCATCGGCGAAGATGCGAAAGCCGTATTTCTCGCCCAGCGCGATCAGCCCGGCCCAGTAATCCCGCCCGGCCACCGCGCCTTGCGGGTTCGACGGCGAACAGAGATAGGCGATCTCGACCCGGTTGAGGATATCGGGCGCCAGCGCGCCGTAATCGGGCAAAAAGCCGGTTTCCTCGGTGGCCGGCACATAGACCGGCTCGGCCCCCACCGCCAACGCCGCTGCCGCATAGACCTGATAAAACGGGTTCGGCATCAGCACCACGGGGCGGGCGCCGCGGGTGCTCTCTTCGGGGCAGAGCGCCAGGCAGGCGTTGAACAGCCCCTCGCGAGTGCCATTGAGCGCCATGATCTGCCGCTGTGCATCCAGCGAGACCCCGTAGCGCCGCGCCAGATAGTCGCCCGCCGCCTCCAGCAGCTCCGGCGTGCCGTGATTGGCCGGATAGGGGCGAAAGGCGTCAACATTCTCGGCAATCACCTTGCCCACCCAGTCCGGTGGCGCGTGCCGGGGCTCGCCGATCGACATGTGCAGCACTTCGCCCCCCGGCATGTGCCGGTCCAGCAGCTGGCGCAGCCGCGGAAACGCATAGTCTGGTAGCGCGGAAAACCGCTCGGGGTTACGCATGGTCTGCCAAATCTGCCTCAGGGTCAGGGGTCATTGCGCCCCTTTTGAGGCCAGAATAGCGCGCCGGGCGCATCCGGTCCAGAAAAAGCCTGCAGGAATCGCTGCTTGGCGCCCGCCCTGTGGCTTTTACGCCAGAGCCGCCTCGGCCGCCGCTCCGATCCTGAGCAGCCGCTCCTCGCCCATCGGCGTGCCGATGAACATCAGCCCGGCCGAAGGCGCCCCCGTAGGGATCGTCAGCCCGGCCCCGCCCATCAGGTTACCCATGCGGGTATTGTTGAGCGCCAGCAGGTTTTCGGCCACGAAATATTCCGGATCGTCAATTAGCCGCTGCATGTTCGGCGGCAGGATCGCCGACGAAGGCAGCACCACCGCGTCATACCCCGCCGTCCGCGCGGCAAATTCCTCGCGGATCGCCTCCAGCCGCTGCCAGGCGCGCACATATTCGACCCCGCCATACTGCTTGCCGGTCTCGAAACGCCGGCGTATCGGCGCATACATCTTTTCCGGTGCGGCCTCGATCTCATCGGCCCAGGTGGCATAGGCCTCGGTGGTGTAAAGCGCGCCCGCAAGCGCCATGGCCTCGTCCACGATGTCGATATGCGCGCGCTCGAAACGCGCTCCCGCGCGCTCCATCCGCGCCACCGCATCCTCGAAGGCCGCCGCCGGGGCCTCGCGCGCTTCCACGAGCCCGTTTTCCAGGATCAGGAAGCGCATCCCGGTTAGACTCGCCCCGCGCAGATCGGCGGCCCTGCTCCCCTCCAACACCGCCAGAAGCTCGGCCGCATCCTCGACCGTGCGGCAGAGCGGCCCCACCGTGTCGAACTTCGCCGCCAGCGGCACCACCCCCTTGAGCGACAGCCGGCCCGAGGTGGTCTTCAGCCCCACAAGGTCGTTCCACGCCGCCGGGATGCGCACCGAGCCGCCGGTATCCGAGCCGATCCCTGCTGCGGCGAGACCAAAGGCCACCGAAGTCGCCGCCCCGGAAGAAGAGCCGCCCGACACCGCCTCGGCATCGTTCACGCAAGGAGGCGACTGGGTGATCGGGTTGAGCCCCAGGCCGGAAAAGGCCAGCTCGGTCATATGCGTCTTGCCCAGGCAGACCAGCCCCGCCGCAGTCGCGTTCTGCAACACTTCCGCATCTTCCGCCGGCACTCGCCCCTCAAGCAGCTTCGATCCCGCCTCGGTCGCCACCCCGGCCGTGTCATAGAGGTCCTTCCAAGAGATCGGCACCCCGTCGAGCAGCCCCAGCCGATGCCCCGACCGTGCACGCCGAGCCGCCGCCTCGGCTTCCACCCGTGCCCGCGCTTCGGTCAGCCGTGTATAAATGCGCTCCTGCAGGGGATGGGCCTTGATCGCCGCCAGATAGGTTTCGAGCAACTCCACCGGGTCGATCTTTCCGGCCCCGATCCCGCGCCCCAGATCCGACGCGCTCATCCACAGCCATTCATCGCTCATCGCCCGGCCTTTCATCTTTCTCCAAATACTCTCGGGGGTCCGGGGGTGAAACCCCCGGTCGGTCGGATTGTGCGCAAGCGCAGTCCGAAATCACAGCTTGCGCGCCTCATCCGCCAGCATGATCGGAATGCCGCCACGGATCGGAAAGGCCAGCCCGGCCGCCTCCGAGATCAGCTCCTGCGCCTCGGCATCGTATTTCAGCCGGGAATGCGTCACCGGGCAGACCAGCGCTTCCAGCATATGCGGGTCAAAGGCCCTGGGCTCGGGGTTCACGGCTTCCACGGTCCCGTCCTCAGGCGAAGATGATCGAAGACAGCTTGCGCCGCCCGTTCAGCACCAGCGGATCCTTGGGATCGAGCGCATCGAAAATGGTGAAAAGCTGCGCCTTGGCCGCCCCGTCGTTCCACTCGCGGTCGCGGCGGAAAAGCTCCAGCAATTCGTCGATCGCCCCTTCCGCATCGCCGGCCGCATTGAGCGCCACGGCGAGGTCGAAGCGGGCCTGGTGGTCGTCGGGATCGGCGGCGAGCTTCGCGCGCAGGTCCTCGATCGGCCCGGCTTCGGCGGCCTGGCGGGCCAGCGTGATCTGCGCGCGCACCGCTTCGATCTCCTTGGCATCAGCGATTTCGGCCGGAGCGCCATTGAGCACCGCTTCGGCCTGATCTACTTCGTTCAGCGCCAGATGGGCGCGGGCGAGGCCGGCATAGGCGGCGGCATTCTTGCCATCGGCTTCGAGAACAGCGGCAAAGGTCTGCGCGGCATCGGCCGCGGCACCGTTTTCCAGCATCTCTTCGGCGGCGGTCAGCGCCTCGGCCAGCGGCCCGCTGCTGGCGCCGAGCGCTGCGATCTTGTCAACGAAACGCTGCACCTCCGAGGGCGGCAGCGCGCCCTGGAAGCCATCCACCGGCTGGCCGTCCTTGAAGGCATAGACGGTAGGGATCGACTGCACCCTGAGCTGGGCGGCGACCTGCTGGTTTTCGTCCACGTTGACCTTGATCATCCGCACCTTGCCCCCGGCGGCCTCGACCGCCGCTTCCAGCGCCGGGCCGAGCGTCTTGCACGGCCCGCACCAGGGCGCCCAGAAATCGACGATGATCGGCACCTCTTTCGAGGCTTCGATCACGTCTTCGACAAAGGTTGCTTCCGATATGTCCTTGACCAGCGGGGCCTCGCCCGCGCCGCTTCCTGCATTGAGTTCCAGCATGACCGGCTCCTTGATATCCGTGTTGAAGCCTATATGCGCCTTTGGCGGACGGTTTTAAAGAGGTTTCGCCGCGCGTCTTAGACCGGATCCCAGCTGAAAATGTCCGCCGTCCGGTCGAGGTCGTAAAACGAAGGCCTGAGCGCCGGCAGCGCATGTTCCAGCACGCTCTCGGGTGTCCAGCCCTTGCTGCGCTGCATCCCTCGCAGGGGGCGCGACTGGCCCATGAGGAAGATCTCGTTGCCCCGCACGGCAAAGATCTGCCCGCTCACATCCGCCGCCCGGTCCGAGGCCAGCGCGGTCACCATCACCGCCACCTTGTCCGGGGTCATCTGCCGGAGCTTCTCCACCCGTGCCTTCTGCTCCGGCGTGTCGGTGGGGATGGAGCCGATCATCCGGCTCCAGGAAAAGGGGGCGATGCAGTTCGAGCGCACGTTGTAGCGCGCCATGTCCAGCGCGATCCCCTTGGACAGGCCGACGATCCCCAGTTTCGCGGCCATGTAATTGGCCTGACCGACATTGCCGATCAGTCCCGAGGTCGAGGTCATGTGGACGAAACAGCCTGAGCCCTGCGCGCGGAAGATTTCGGCGGCGTTGCGCGAGACGTTGAAGGCGCCTTTCAGATGCACGGCGATGACATTGATGAAGTCCTCCTCCGCCATCTTGTGAAAGATGCGGTCGCGCAGGATACCGGCATTGTTGACCACGATATCCAGCCCGCCAAAGCTCTCGACCGCCTGCGCCACCATCTCGCCCGCCTGCGCGTAATCGGAGACCGAGCCGAGATTGGCCACTGCCTCGCCGCCAGCATCGGCGATCTCGGCCGCCACGCTGCGCGCGGGCGTGTCATCGCCGCCGCTGCCGTCGCCCTCGACGCCAAGGTCATTGACCACAACCCGCGCGCCATGGGCGGCCATCATCCGCGCGATCTCGCGCCCGACCCCGCGCCCGGCTCCGGTCACCAGCGCCACCTTGCCTTCCAGCAGCCTCTCCGACTTGCCCTCACCGATGTCCATTGCCTCAACCCCCTTTCCAGAAGCCGCTTCCTGCCCTAACCTGAGCCGGATTCTCCGTTTTCTCCGTTGCAGACTTGCTTAAATCAGCATACCAGTACTACAATACCTTAAAAAGGGGGAAAGTGGTCGGGAGGTCGCCTTCATGGACAATTCCAGGATTTACAACGCAACCACCGCGCTGCTGGACGCCAATATCGAGCGCGGATATGGCGACAAGACCGCCTTCATCGACCCCACCCGCGATCTTACCTACCGCGAATTGCAGCGCGACAGCTGCAAGGTGGCCAACATGCTCGCCGCGCTGGGGGTGGCGCGCGAGGTGCGCGTGGCGCTGCTCATGCACGATACTGTTGCCTATCCGGCGGTGTTCTGGGGGGCGATCCGGGCCGGGATCGTGCCGGTCTGCCTCAATACCCTGCTCACCGCCGAGCAGTACCGCTACATGCTCGAAGACAGTCGCGCCCAGGTGCTGATCGTCTCTGAGCCGCTGCTGGAAGTGGTTGCGCCGCTGTTCGACGACCTGCCCATGCTGCGCCATGTGATCGTCGATGGCGGCGAGGGCGAGCGCCCGCGCCTGGCCGAACTCATGGCCGAGGCCTCCGACAGCTTCGAGACCGCCCTGACCAGCCCGGACGAGACCGCCTTCTGGCTCTATTCCTCCGGCTCCACCGGCGCGCCCAAGGGGGTGCGCCATGTGCATACCTCGCCGCAATATATCGCCGATACCTACGGGAAAAACGTGCTCGGCATCCGCCACGACGACATCTGCTTCTCAGCGGCGAAGATCTTCTTTGCCTACGGGCTGGGCGCTTCCATGGCGCTGCCCATGTCGGTGGGGGCGACCACGGTGCTGTTCACCGGGCGGCCCACGCCCGAGTCGGTGCTCGAGACCATGCAAGCCCACAACCCGACCCTGTTCTTCGGCGTGCCCACGCTTTACGCCGCCATGCTGGCCGACGAGAATTGCACTCCCGAAAACGGCTCCAACGCCCTGCGCCTGTGCATCTCCGCCGGCGAGGCCTTGCCCGAAGATATCGGCCACCGCTGGGAGGCGCGTATGGGGGTGCCGATCCTCGACGGGATCGGCTCCACCGAGATGCTGCATGTCTTTCTGTCGAACCGCCCCGGCGATATCCGCTACGGCACGTCGGGGCGCGAATTCGAAGGCTACCGGCTGAAGCTGGTCGATGAAGACGGCAACGAGGTGGCCGATGGCGAGCTGGGCGAATTGCTGGTCTCGGGCGACAGCGCCGGCGACGGCTACTGGAACCAGCGCGCCAAGAGCCGCGCCACCTTTCAGGGGCTATGGGTGCGCACCGGCGACAAGTACACGCGCGACGCCGAGGGCTACTATCACTATTGCGGGCGCACCGACGACATGTTCAAGGTCTCCGGGCGCTGGACCTCGCCCTTCGAGATCGAACAGGCGCTGGTGGCACATGATGCGGTGCTTGAGGCCGCGGTGGTCGCTCATCACGAGGGCGACGGGCTGATCAAGCCCAAGGCTTTCGTGGTCCTCACCGAGGGGCAGGCGCCATCCGAGGCGTTGTTCGAGGAGCTGAAAGCCCACGTCAAGGAAGCCGTGGGAGTCTGGAAATACCCGCGCTGGATCGAGGTGCTGGACGAGCTGCCCAAGACCGCGACCGGAAAGATACAGCGCTTCAGGCTCAGGCGCTGCTGAGGGAGCTTGCACATGCTGGAAATCGTGATCCTCGGTCGGGGCGGGCAGGGCGCTCAGACGGCCGGCAACCAACTGGCGCGGGCGCTGTTCGACGAGGGGCTGTTCGTGCAGGTCTTTGCCACCTATGGCGGCGCGCGGCGCGGCACGCCGGTGGCCTCTTCGCTGCGCGCCGATGCGCGCCCGATCCGCCTGCGCTCTGACATCACCCGGGCAGACGCGCTGCTGTGCTTCGACGAAAGCCTGATGAACGAAGCGTTTCTCAAGCGCGGGCGAGAGGGTGCGCTGGTGGTGGTGAACTCGGCCCGCGATGCGACGGCTTTCGAGGGCGGAGGGCGGTGCATCGTCCCGGTGGACGGGCGCGCCATTGCCAGGCGCAATGACATGGGCAAGGTGGTGAACTCCGCCCTGCTGGGAGGCTTTGCGGCGGCGCTCGGCCAGCCGGCGCTCGAGAGCATCTGCGCGGTGATCGAGCAGACCGCCCCGGCAAAGGTCGCGCAGAACCTCGCTGCCTGCCGCGAGGCCCATGCGCTGGTCGCCGGGCAACTGGAGGAAATGGTATGAACAAGCAGGCGCTTTCCCCGCTCTGGACCCACCTCACCAGCGAGGGCAACAGGACCGGCACCTGGCGTGCCGCCCTGCCGCGCTATCAGGACCAGCCCTCGCCCTGCCTCGGCGCCTGCCCGGTCTCCGGGCGCATCGCCACATGGATCGGCCATGTGAAGGCGGGCGACCTGCGCGCCGCCTGGGAGGTGCTGTGTGACAACAACCCCTTCCCAGCCATTGCCGGGCGCATCTGTCACCATCCCTGCGAGACCGCCTGCAACCGCGCAAAGCTGGACGAGACCGTGAGCATCTGCGCGCTGGAGCGCCATGTGGGCGATGCGGCGCTGGCGGCGGGCTGGGGGTTCGAGGCCGGGCCTGAGCGGGGTGTATCGGTCGCCGTGATCGGCGGCGGGCCGGCCGGGCTGTCGGCGGCCTACCAGCTGCGCCGGGCGGGCATTGCCGTCACGCTTTACGAGGCGCGCGAGGCGCTGGGCGGGCTGATGCGCTACGGCATCCCCTCCTACCGGCTGGCGCGCGAGGTACTGGAGGGCGAGATCGCCCGGATCACCGCCATGGGGATCGACCTGCGCCTTGGCACCGGGGTGGCGGATGCCGCCGCGCTCGAAGCCCTGGCCGGGGCGCATGACGCGGTGTTCCTCGCCACCGGCGCGAGCCTGCCCAAGCGCTTGCCGGGGCTGGATTACGGGGCGGGATTCGTCGTCGATTCCGCCGCCTTTCTCGTCGCGCCGGAAGAGGAGCAGAAGGCCATGACCGGCGCCCATGTGCTGGTGATCGGCGGCGGCTCGGCGGCGATGGACGTGGCCCGCACCGCCCGCCGGCTGGGGCGCAGGGTGACGGTGATGACGCTCGAACCAGAGGGGCAATTGCCCGCCCAGCAGGTCGAGATCGAGGAGGCGGCCGAGGAGGGCGTGGCCTTCATCACCGGCGCGATGCTGAAGCACGCCGAAGGGGGCGAAACAGTCACTATCACGGCGGTCAGGGTCAGATTCGAGCCCGGCGAGACGCGCGGGCAGTTCAGTGTCTCCGAGATCGGGGGCAGCGCCTTTAGCCTCACCTGCGACACGATCATCCCCGCCATCGGCCAGGATGCCGACCTCGCCCGCTGGGGCGCGGTGCTGGGCGCGGATGGGCCGGTGGTGGGCCGGCGCGCCGGGCGCATCCGGGCCGGGGGCGACGTGGCGAGCATGGAGCGTTTCGTGACCCATGCGATCGGCATGGGCAAGGAAGCCGCACGCGAGATCATCGCCGAGCTGGCCCCCGATGCGCCTCTGCCCGCCCCGCTCCCCGGCCCGCTGGTGGGCTACGCGCGTATCAACACCGCCTACCACCCCGGCCACCCCCGCGTCCGCCAGCCCAGCGCGCCGCTCTCCGCGCGCCTCCAGAGCTTTGCCGAGGTGCAGCAGCCGCTCCCCGCCGAAGCGGCGCGGCGCGAGGCGGAGCGCTGCTTTTCCTGCGGTACCTGCATCCATTGCGACAATTGCTATCTCTACTGCCCGGACATGGCGATCACCCGGCTGCTTCCGGGCTACGAGGTCAAGACCGATTACTGCAAGGGCTGCGGGCTCTGCGTGGCCGAATGTCCGACCGGGGCGATTCACATGCAGGAGGACGTGCCATGAACCGGATGCTGAACGACGACCTGCAATTGCTCAACGGCAATCACGCGGTCGCCTGGGGGGTGCGGCTTGCCGGGCCCGATGTGGCGCCGGTCTACCCGATCACCCCGCAGACGCCGATCCTCGAAAAGCTGATCGCCTTTCAGGCCGAGGGGAAGTTCGACTGTGACCTGATCACCCCCGAGAGCGAGCACAGCGCCATGGCCGCCGCCGTGGCGGCCTCTGCGACTGGAGCGCGGGTATTTACCGCGACTTCCAGCCAGGGGCTGATGCTGATGCACGAGCTTCTGCACTACGCCTCCGGCGCGCGGATGCCGATCGTGATGTTCAACGTCAACCGAACCCCAGCCGCGCCCTGGGGCTTCTGGCCGGACCAGACCGACAGCCTCTCCCAGCGCGATACCGGCTGGGTGCAGCTTTACAGCGAGCACCCGCAGGAGAGCCTCGATACGGTGGTGCAGGCCTTTCGCATCGCCGAGGCGAGCGAACTGCCGGTGATGGTGAACCACGATGCCTTCTATGTGAGCCATGCGGTTGAGCCGGTAAGCGTGCCGGAGGCGAAGGCGGTGCGGGACTTCCTGCCCCGCCGGGAGCGCTCGCTGTGGCTCGACACGGGGCTCGGCCGCTCCATCGGCGCGCCGGCCGGGCAGGAGGCCTGGCACGCCTCGCGCCGCGAGATGGATGCGGCCATGGCGCGGGTCGAAGGGCTGACGCGTGAGGCGGGCAGGCTCTGGGGCGAGGCGACCGGGCGGGCCTATGACGTGCTGGAAGCATATCGCATGGAGGGGGCTCAGCAGGCATTCGTCACCATGGGCAGCATGGCCGGCACCGCGCGCGAAGCGGTGGACCGGCTGCGCGAGGCGGGGATTGCCGCCGGGATGGTGCGGCTGCGCCTGTTTCGCCCCCTGCCCGCTGCCGCCCTGCGCGCGGCGCTGGCCGATATCCCCGTGGCGCTGGTGCTCGACCGCAATTTCTCGCCCGGCATGGGCGGGATCGTGCATCAGGAGCTTGCCGCCGCGCTCTACGGCCATGGGGGGCCGCGCCTGCACGGCTTTCTCGCCGGGGTGGGCGGGATCAACGTGCCGGTGGAGCGGCTGGAGGCACTGGCCCGCGAATATCGCGACGCCGCCCCGACCCATGCACCGATCTGGCTGGAGTGAGAGAGATGGACATTTCCCGATACGAAGACCACGGCCAGTTCTGCTCCGGCCACGCGGCCTGCGGCGGCTGTGTCGAGGCGCTGACCATGCGGGTGATCCTGAACGAGATCGGCCCGGACGCGGTGGGGGTGGTGGCGCCGTCCTGCACGGCGGTGATCCTCGGGGGCTATCCGACCAGTTCGGCGCGCATCCCGTTCATCCACGGGTTGATCGAGACCGCCGCCGCCATGGGCACCGGGGTCAAGCGCGGGCTCGCCGCGCAGGGCAAGGGCGACACCACGGTGGTCTGTTTCGCCGGCGACGGCGGTACCTATGACATCGGCATCCAAGCGCTTTCCTCGGCCGCCGAGCGCAATGAGGACATCCTCTATGTCTGCTTCGACAACGAGGGCTACATGAATACCGGCGGGCAGAAGTCCTCCTCCACGCCCCACGGCGCGGCCACCGGCTCGACCCCGCTGGGCAAGGCAACGGTGAAGAAGAACCTGATCGAGATCATGGTCGCCCACCGCATCCCCTATATCGCCACCGCCAGCCCGTCGCATCTGGCCGACCTCGCGGCCAAGGTCCGCAAGGCCAGGGCGATCCGCGGCATGAAGGTGCTGATCGTGGTAATCCCCTGCCTGCCCGGCTGGGGGGTAGCGGACGACTCGGCGGTGCGGGTCGCGCGCCTGGCGGTGGAGAGCGGGGTGTTTCCGCTCATGGAGGTCGAGAATGGCACGACCTGGCGAATCGCCAGCGAGCAGACCCGCCCGATAGACGCTTATCTCGCAAGCCAGAAACGCTACCGCCACCTGAGCGATGGCGAGAGGGAGGCGCTTCAGGCGGAAGTGGATGCCGGCTTTGCCCGGCTGAAGGCGTTGGAAGCAATCAACCCCGGCTGAGCGCATTTTTGTCTCGATATGTTACAAAAATACAGATAACGTGAAAATAGGTAACACATTCCCACCGCAGCGAGGGCGAAATGAGCCAGAAACTGGAAGTCGGCACCTCCGAAAGCCGCAAGGTCACCATCGACAAGGACCGCACCATCGGCTTCATGGGCGAAGAGGGGCGGGTCTATGCCACCCCGAGCCTGGTCCATGACATCGAGCATACCTGCCGCGATATGATCGTGGCGCGCCTGCCCGAGGGGCAGGACAGCGTGGGCACGATCGTCAACATCGCCCACCTGGCCCCCACCCTGCTGGGCCAAGAGGTGGAGATCACCGTCACCGTGGCCGAGCTTGAGGGCCGGCGCGTGGCGCTCGACATCGTGGCGAAGGACGCGCTCGACACGATCTGCAAGGGCCGCCACGAGCGCTTCATCGTCGATGTGGACAAGACCGTGGAGCGGCTCAGGGCCAAGGCCGCGAAGCTGGCGGGCTAGGCGATGAAGACCTCGGTTGCCTCCTATTGCTACCAATGCGTCGCCGGGCCGGACCTGATGCGGGTCGATATCGAGGACGGCGTGCCGGTGGGCATCCGCCCCAGCGAGGCGGCCGAGGCGATCCACCCGGCCCATGGCAAGGTATGCGTCAAGGCATTCGGCCTGATCCAGAAGACCAACAACCCGCACCGGATCAAGACCCCGATGCTGCGCACCAATCCGAAAAAGGGCCGTGGCGAGGATCCGGGCTGGAAGCCGGTCAGCTGGGACGAGGCGCTGGGGCTGATTTGCGAGCGGCTGAACGCGGTGCGCGAAAAGGGCCTCATGGACGAAAGCGGCTTTCCCCGCGTGGCGGCGAGCTTTGGCGGCGGCGGTACGCCGACTTCCTACATGGGCACGTTTCCGGCCTTTCTCGCCGCCTGGGGGCCGGTGGACATGTCTTTCGGCTCCGGTCAGGGGGTCAAGTGCTACCACTCCGAGCATCTCTACGGCGAATTCTGGCACCGCGCCTTTACCGTCTGCCCGGATACGCCGCTGGTGGAATACATCATCAGCTTCGGCGCCAATGTGGAGGCTTCCGGCGGGGTCTGCGGGGTGCGCCGCCATGCCGATGCCCGCGACCGGGGGGCAAGGCGGGTACAGGTGGAGCCGCACCTGTCGGTCACCGGGGCGTGCAGCGCCGAATGGGTGCCGATCCGGCCCAAGACCGACCCGGCTTTCATGTTCGCGCTGGTGCATGTGCTGCTGCACGAGGCGGCGCGCGAGCGCCTTGACCTGCCGTTTCTCAAGGAGCGCACCTCCTCGCCCTATCTGGTTGCGGCCAATGGCTATTACCTGCGCGACCCCGAGACCCGCAAGCCGCTGATCTGGAATCAGAAAAGCGGACAGGCTGTGCCCTTTGACACCGAGGGCGCGGACCCGGCGCTGGAGGGCAGCTTCACCGCTTCGGGGTTCGAGATCGGCCCGGACGATACCGAATGGCGGCACGAAAACGCCCCGGTCCAGCCCGCTTTTGCCAAGCTGGTCGATCACGTCGCCCCCTACAGCCCCGAATGGGCCGGCGAGATATGCGACGTGCCTGCCAGCACCATCCGCAAGGTAGCGCTCGACTATCTCGACCACGCGCGGGTCGGGGCGACCACGATGGTGGACGGGCAGGAAATGCCCTTGCGCCCGGTGGCGATCAGCCTGGGCAAGACCGTCTCCAACGGCTGGGGCGGCTACGAATGCACCTGGGCGCGCACCCTGCTGGCGGTGCTGGTGGGCGCGCTCGAAGTGCCCGGCGGCACGCTGGGCACCACGGTGCGGCTGAACCGTCCGGCCGATAACCGCTGGTCGTCGGTGGTTCCCGGCCCCGACGGCTTCATGAATTACCCGATGAACCCGACCAAAAAGGGCGAATGGGTCGAGTCCGGCCCCTCGCGCCATGCGCACCAGACGCTGGTGCCGCTTGCGGCCAATTCCCCGTGGAGCCAGGCGCTTGGCCCCACCCATCTGGCATGGATGTGGCAGGGCAGGGGGGCCGAGCACCTGCCCAAGCCGACGCCGCCCGACGTGTGGTTCGTCTATCGCACCAATCCGGCGATCAGCTTCTGGGATACGGGCAAGGTCGAGGACGCCATTGCCCGCTTTCCCTTCACCGTCGCCTTCGCCTATACGCTTGACGAGACCAATCACATGGCCGATGTGCTGCTGCCCGAATGCACCGATCTGGAGGGGCTGCAACTGATCCGCATCGGCGGCTCCAAATATATCGAGCAATTCTGGGACCATCAGGGCTTTGCCCTGCGCGATCCGGCGGCGAAGCCGATGGGGGACGCGCGCGATTTCACCTGGATTTCCACCCAGCTTGCCAAGGGCACCGGGCTCCTGGAGAAGTATAACGCCGCCATCAATCGTGGCGCCCACGGCGTGCGGCTCTATGGCGAGGGCTGGGATCACTCGCTGGAGTCCTCGGTCGAGCATGATGTGGAAGAGATCTGGGACGCCACTTGCCGCGCCGCCTCGGCCGAACTGACCGGGGGCGAGGCGCATGACGGGCTCGAATATTTCCGCGAGCATGGCTTCCGCACCCGGCCGTTTCCGCGCGCGCGCTGGTATCTCTACCCGGCCATGGTCGAGCAGGGCCTGCGCTTCGAGCTTCCCTATCAGGAGCGGCTCAAGCGCATCGGCGCCGAGCTAGGCGCCCGCCTGCACGAAAAGGGCATCACCTGGTGGGACCGGCAATTGCGCGAATACGAGCC
The DNA here is from genome assembly GCA_027045905.1 of Paracoccaceae bacterium. Classification (GTDB taxonomy): domain Bacteria; phylum Pseudomonadota; class Alphaproteobacteria; order Rhodobacterales; family Rhodobacteraceae; genus JAAEUB01. Next base: position 9,391 of record JALTZY010000064.1, on the reverse strand, counting down.
GCTGCCGCATTACCAGGACCTCCCGGGCCTGTGGAGCCAGGCGCTGGAGGAAGCCTATGACGTCAGGATCGGCGATTATCCCTTCTGGCTGCTCACCGCGCGCTCCATGCAATACAGCTGGGGTGGCAATGTCGCGATCCAGATGATCCACGAAGTCGCCGCCAATGTCGCGGGCCATGGCGGCGTGGTGATGAACCCTGAGGCGGCGGCGCGGCTGGGGGTGGAGGAGGGCGACGTGGTGCGCATCCTCTCGCCCAGCGCCGAGACCAGCGGCAGGGCGATCCTGCGCCAAGGCATCCGCCCCGACACCCTGCTGATGATCGGCCAGTTCGACCACTGGAAGACCCCCTTTGCCGCCGGGCACAGGGCGCCGAGCATGAATGCGCTCACGCCCATGCTCATGGCCCTGACCGACGCCACCGGCTCCGGCGCCGATCTGGTGCGGGTGCGGGTCGAAAAGGCGGACCGGAAAGGGGGCCGGCCATGACCCGCTGGGCGATCACCGTCGATCTCTCCCGCTGCGTGGGCTGCCAGACCTGCACCTCGGCCTGCAAGCACGCCAATGCCACCGCGCCCGGGGTGCAATGGCGCAAGGTGCTGGATTTCGAGGTCGGAAGCTTCCCGGATGTGGCCCGCGCCTTTGTTCCGGTGGGTTGCATGCATTGCGAAGAACCTTCCTGCCTCGAAGTCTGCCCCTCCACCGCCACCCGCAAGCGCGACGACGGGATCGTGACGATCGACTACGACATCTGCATCGGCTGCTCCTATTGCATCGTCGCCTGCCCCTACCAGGCGCGCTACCGTGTGGATGCGCTCGAGCCCGCCTACGGGGCGGGCCGCCAGATGCGCCACGAGGCGGCCAGGGCGGACCCGAAGCGGCTGGGCGTCGCGCAGAAATGCACCCTTTGCGCCGACCGGATCGACAGCGGCCTGGCCGCCGGGCTGGTGCCGGGGCTGGACGAGGCGGCGACGCCCGCCTGCGTGGGCTCCTGCATCTCCGGCGCCCTGCAGATGGGCGATCTGGACGACCCCGAGAGCAATGTCTCGCGGCTTTTGCGTGAACATGCGCACAGCCGGATGCACGAGGATCTGGGCAACGGGCCGGGTATCTACTATCTGCATGAGCGCGCCGGCCCCGATGCCGCCCCTGTCGGCCCGCCCCCCATGGCCGAAGACCCGCCCGGCCTTGCCGCCGTCTCGCCCAGGCTGCAGACCCAGTGGGACTGGCGCGCGGCGATGAATTTCATCCTTGGCGGCTCCGGCAGCGGGCTGTTTGCGGCCAACATGCTCGCGGGGTCCGCCTCATGGTGGGTCGCTCTTCTGGCGCTGGCCATGGTCGCCATCGGTCTCGCCCATGTCTGGGCCGAGATCGGCAAGCCGTGGCGCTTTCTCAATGTCTATCGCCATCCGCAGATGAGCTGGATGACCCGCGAGGCGATGATCGCCCTGCCGTTCTTCGGCCTTGGCGGGCTGGGCTGGCTGATGGGGGTGGCGGGCCTTGGCTCGGCGCGGCTGGCTGGCGCGGCAGGGGCGCTGTTCGCGCTGGGCTTCCTCTATGCGCAGGGGCGCATCCTCAGGGCGGCCAAGGGCATCCCGCTCTGGCGTCGCCCCGAGATCGTGGCGCTGATCGTGGCAACCGGGCTCACTGAAGGCGCTGGCCTGCTGGCTGCCCTGCTGGTGGCGCTGGAATGGGCCGTGCCCGGCTGGCTTCCTGGCACCCTGGTCCTGCTGCTGGGGCTGCGTTTCGCCGCCTGGCGGCGCTACCGCACGGGCATCCGCCGGGACGGCGCACCGACCAAGGCCATCGCCGGGCTCGATGCCTGCCCGGCCCTGACCTTCGCCCCCCAGGCGGCGCTCGCCGCTCTGGCGCTGGCCGCCCTCCTGCCCCTCTGGGCGCCGTTCGGCGAACTGGCGCTGTTCCTCGCCGGGCTCGGGGCGGCGGTAAGCGGCTGGGCCTTCAAGTACAATCTCATCACCAGGGCGGCCTATGACCAGGGCTATGCCCTCAACAGAATGCCGGCCCGGGGAGCGGGAGAATCCCGCGCGGGGCTCCAGCCGGGCTGGACCAGAGCCTGACGGGTGAGGACGCGGGCAGCAAGGGAGGAAGAGAGGGATGAGCGAAGCACCCGATTTCATGTTTGACCGCGAGACCGAGACCATGCCGCGCACAGCACTTGCCGAGCTTCAGGCCGAGCGCCTGCGCTGGTCGCTCGAGCGCGCCTACGAGCATGTTCCCCATTACCGGCAAGCCTTCGACGCGGCGGGGGTGAAGCCCGACCGTCTCAGAAGCATCGCCGATATCCGCCACTTCCCCTTTACCGTGAAAACGGACCTGCGAGACAATTACCCCTTTGCGATGTTCGCCCAGCCGGTCAACACGCTCGCGCGCATCCATGCCTCTTCCGGCACCACCGGCAAGCCCACGGTAGTCGGCTATACCAGGGCCGACGTGGAGCGCTGGGGCGACCTGATGGCGCGTTCGCTCGCCTGTATCGGCGCGCGGCCGGGCGATATCGTGCACAATGCCTACGGCTATGGCCTCTTCACCGGCGGGCTCGGGGCGCATTACGGCGCCGAGCGGCTGGGCTGCGCGGTGGTGCCCGTCTCGGGCGGGGGGACCGAGCGGCAGGTGACCCTGATCAAGGATTTCAGGCCCCGCATCCTGTGCTCGACCCCCTCCTACGCGCTCAACATCGCCGAGGTGGCCACGCAGATGGGGGTGGACATCGCCGCGGGTTCGCTCGCGCGGGGCATCTTCGGCGCCGAGCCCTGGAGCGAGCAGATGCGCGCCGAGCTCGACCGCGCACTGGGGCTGAAATCGGTCGATGTCTACGGGCTCAGCGAGATCATGGGGCCGGGCGTGGCGGTCGAATGCGACACAGCGCGTGCCGGCCTGCATGGCTGGGAGGATAGCTTCCTGTTCGAGATCATCGACCCGGAGACGCTTGAGCCCCTGCCCATGGGCGAGGAGGGCGAGCTGGTCATCACCACGCTGACCAAGGAAGCCATGCCGATGATCCGCTACCGCACCCGCGACATCACCCGGCTCACCGACGATCCCTGCGCCTGCGGGCGCACGCATCTGCGCATCCTGCGCGTGACCGGGCGCGATGACGACATGTTGATCATCCGGGGCGTGAATGTCTATCCGAGCCAGATCGAAGCGGTGATCATCGGGCTCGAGGGGCTGGCGCCCTACTACCGGATCCGCCTGTTCAAGGAGGGCCACCTGGACGCCATGACGCTGGAAGTCGAGGTGCAGTCCGGCATGCCGACCGATGAGAAATCGCTGTGCAGCCGTGCCGCCGAACTGCGCCACCATATCAAGTCGGTGATCGGCGTGACCTGCGAGGTCGTTGCCCGGAAGCCCGGCGAAATCCCCCGCTCCCAGGGCAAGGCCGTGCGGGTGGTGGACGAGCGCTGAGCGCCGGCTGAAACCAGGTCCCGAGAACCGCCTCCATACGCCTTTCCGCCTGCGCAGAACCGTTTCGGGGCTTGCGCAGGGCGGAGAATTTTGAACAATGGGTCAATGGAACGCATATCCCTGAAAGCATGGCCCGATGTGGCGGCGCAGCTGGTCGCCGTCGCCGCCGGGCGTGAGGCGGCCGACCTGGTGATCCGCGGCGGCAAGGTGGTCAACGTGCATACGCGCGAAGTGCTGGACGGCTGGCAGGTGGCCATTGCCGCCGGGCGCTTTGCCTATATGGGGCCGGATGCGGGCCATTGCATCGGCCCGGATACGCAGGTGATCGAGGCCGAGGGGCAGTATCTGATCCCGGGCCTGTGCGACGCGCATATGCATATCGAGAGCGGGATGCTGACCCCGGCCGAGTTTGCCCGCGCGGTGATCCCGCACGGCACCACCTCCATGTTCGTGGACCCGCACGAGATCGCCAATGTGCTGGGGCTTGAGGGCGTACGGCTGATGCATGACGAGGCGCTCCTGCAGCCGATCAATATCTTCACCCAGATGCCCTCCTGCGCCCCCTCGGCGCCCGGGCTCGAGACCACCGGCCACGAGATCACCCCCGAAGACGTGGCCGAGGCGATGACCTGGCCGGGCATCATCGGGCTGGGCGAGATGATGAACTTCCCCGGCGTGATCCATGGCGATGCCAAGATGCTCGCCGAGATCGCCGCCACCCAGCGCGCCGGCAAGACCGTAGGCGGGCATTACGCGAGCCCTGATCTCGGCCCCGATTTCCACGCCTATGCGGCGGGCGGGCCGGCGGATGACCACGAAGGCACCTGCGAGGCCGATGCCATCGCCCGGGCGCGCCAAGGGATGAAGAGCATGATGCGGCTGGGCTCGGCCTGGTATGACGTGGAGAGCCAGATCACCGCCGTCACCGAAAAGGGGCTCGATCCGCGCGGCTTCATCCTGTGCACCGACGATTGCCATTCGGGCACCCTGGTCCATGACGGGCACATGAACCGGGTGGTGCGCCACGCCATTGCCTGCGGCTGTGATCCGCTCATTGCCCTGCAAATGGCCACCATCAACACCGCCTGTCACTTCGGCCTCGAGCGCGAGCTGGGCCAGATCGCCCCGGGCCGGCGCGCCGACGTGATCCTGACCGACGACCTGGCGGCGCTTCCGATCAATCTGGTCATCGCCTGCGGCGTCACCGTGGCCGAGGCGGGCAGGGTCACGGTGGACTGCCCGCATATCGACTGGCCCGAAAGCGCGCGCAGCACCGTGCGCATGGGGGCCGACAAGGTGGCGGAGGATTTCGAGATCCGCGCGCCCGAGGGGCAGGAGCGCGTACGGGTGCGCGTCATCGGCGTGGTCGAAAACCAGGCCCCGACCCGGGCGCTGGAGGCGGAGTTGACAGCTGTCAACTCCATCGTTGAGGGCGACGAGGCGCAGGGCATCTGCCAGATCGCCCTGGTCGAGCGCCACCGCGCCACCGGCGGGGTGGTCAATGGCTTCGTCTCCGGCTTCGGCTACAGGGGCCGCATGGCCATGGCCAGTACGGTCGCCCATGACAGCCACCACATGATCGTGATCGGTACCTCGCGCGAGGACATGGCCCGCGCCGCCAACCGTCTGCACGAGGTGGGCGGGGGCGTCACCGTCTGGCAGGACGGGCGCGAGCTTGCGCTGGTGGAGCTGCCGATTGCCGGGCTGATCAGCGACGACCATGCCGAGAGCGTCGCCGCCAAGGCGCAGGCCATGGTCGAGGCGATGCAGGCCTGCGGCTGCACGCTCAACAACGCCTACATGCAGCACTCGCTGCTGGCGCTGGTGGTGATCCCGGAGCTGCGCATCTCCGACAAGGGACTGGTGGACGTGACGCGCTTTGAGGTGGTCGATCTGTTCGTGGGGGAGGAATGAGCCCGAGCACGACAATAACACGGCTGGATTGCCCGGAGACGGGCGAGCATGTCGCCTTTGAAGACGCGACCGCGGCGGTCCGGTATCTGGAGCGGCTTTATGACGAGGCCTGCACCTTTCTGCGCGCACATTTCACCCGCGTCATGGGCGGCGAACAGCCTGGGGCCCGCTACCGGGCCTTCTACCCGGAGGTGCGTATCACCACCACCAGCCACGCGCGCAATGACAGCCGGCTGAGCTTCGGCCATGTGGCGGGCCCCGGCACCTATGCCACGACGATCACCCGGCCGGACCTGTTTCGCAATTACCTGGTGCAGCAGATCGGCCTGCTTCTGAAAAACCACCAGGTGCCGGTACTGGTCGGCCCCTCGCTGACCCCGATCCCGGTGCACTTCGCCCTTTCGGGCCATGGGATCACCGTGCCGCAGGAAGGGGCGATGGACTTTCCGCTGCGTGACGTGTTCGACGTGCCCGACCTCGACACGACCAATGACAATATCGTCAACGGACTCGGCTTTCGCTACGAGGACGGGGCGCTGCCGCTGGCACCGTTCACCGCTCAGCGGATCGACTATTCGCTGGCGCGGCTCGCCCATTATACGGCCACCGATCCCGAACATTTCCAGAACCATGTACTGTTTACCAATTACCAGTTCTACGTCGAGGAGTTCGAGGCCTATGCGCGCAAGGCGCTGGACGATCCGGAAAGCGGCTATGCCGCCTTTGTCGGACCCGGCAATCAGGTGATCACCACGGCGGATGGCGAAATGCAGGCCCCGGCCAAGCTGCCGCAAATGCCGAGCTACCACCTCAAGCGCGCCGACGGCTCCGGCATCACGCTGGTCAATATCGGCGTCGGCCCCTCCAATGCCAAGACCGCCACCGACCACATCGCCGTACTCAGGCCTCATGCCTGGCTGATGGTGGGCCATTGCGCCGGGCTGCGCAATTCCCAGCAGCTGGGCGATTTCGTGCTGGCCCATGCCTATCTGCGCGAGGACAAGGTGCTGGATGACGACCTGCCGGTCTGGGTTCCGGTGCCGCCGCTGGCCGAGATCCAGATCGCGCTGGAGCAGGCGGTGGCGCGGGTGACGCAGCTTGAGGATTACGAGCTCAAGCGGATCATGCGCACCGGCACCGTCGCCAGCCTCGACAATCGCAACTGGGAGCTCGGCGACCAGTCCGGCCCGGTGCAGCGGCTGAACCAGTCCCGCGCCATTGCGCTCGACATGGAGAGCGCCACCATCGCCGCGAACGGCTTTCGCTTCCGGGTGCCCTATGGCACGCTGCTCTGCGTCTCCGACAAGCCCCTGCACGGCGAGCTCAAGCTGCCGGGAATGGCTTCGAAATTCTACACCGATCAGGTGGCGCGCCACCTGCTGATCGGTATCCAGGCCATGGAAATCCTGCGTGAAATGCCGCTCGAACGCATTCACAGTCGGAAACTGCGCTCGTTTGAGGAAACGGCATTTCTGTGACGTCGGGGAAAGCGGAAAATGCGAGTTTTTTCGCCGGTCCCGCCACAAATTGTTGTGCCTTCCCTCAATATTCAGTTAAATGCAGCCAATGAACCCCAATCAAGGGGACCACGCTGAGGAGAGGATACATGGCGAAACCTTTGACAAAAACGCAACTGATCGCGGCGCTGGCCGATGAGATGGGAACAGACAAGAAGACCGCTTCCGGCGCGCTGGATGCCATCGTCACGGTGATCACCCGCGAGGTATCCGGCGGCGGTGCGGTGACCCTGCCCGGTGTCGGCAAGATCTACTGCCGCGAGCGTCCGGCCCGCATGGTGCGCAACCCGGCCACCGGCGAGCAGATCCACAAGGAAGCCGACAAGGTGGTGAAGATGACCATCGCCAAGGCGCTCAAGGACAGCGTCAACGGCTGAGCCTCGCCGAGACCGGATTTGCGGAGGGTCGCCGGTGGGGCGGCCCTTTGCTTTTCGGGGCGAGCCTGGCGGCAGGCGCCGATTTTTCCGCGAAAGATCGGGGCGCGCGTGACCGGAGGGCGACGATGGATCTGCGGGCGATTTTCATGGGGCTTGCCTTTGCCCTGATCTGGTCCTCGGCCTTTACTTCGGGGCGGATCATCGTGGCTGCAGCGCCGCCACTGACGGCACTGGCGATACGGTTTGCCCTGTCGGGTATCATTGGCGTGGCCATCGCGCTGGCATTGGGTCAGAGGGTCAGGCTCGATCCCCTGCAATGGCGCTCCGTGGTCATTTTCGGCATTTGCCAGAATGCGCTTTATCTCGGGCTCTACTTCGTGGCCATGCAGCGGGTCGAGGCCTCGCTGGCGGCGATCATCGCCTCGACCCTGCCGCTTCTGGTGGCTCTGGCGGGGTGGGTGTTTCTCGGGGAGCGGGTGCGGCCTTTGGGTGCGGTCGGGCTGGTTGCGGGCATGGTGGGGGTGGTGATCATCATGGGTGCGCGGCTGGAGGGAGGGGTGGATCTGCCGGGGGTTTTCCTGTGTGTGCTGGGCGTCCTGGCGCTGACCTTTGCCACGCTGGTGATGCGCGGAGCATCCTCCGGGGGCAATCTCATGATGGTCGTGGGTCTGCAGATGCTGGTGGGGGCGGTGGTACTGGCGCCGGCGGCGGCCGTGCTCGAGACCTTCCATGTGGAATGGTCGTGGAAATTCGCCGCTGCCTTCACCTATACGCTTCTGGCGCCGGGGCTGCTGGCGACCTGGGTCTGGTTCGCGCTGGTGGAGCGCATCGGCATGGTCCGGGCGGCGACGTTCCACTTCCTCAATCCGTTCTTCGGCGCGGCGGTCGCTGCCGTGCTGCTGGGAGAGCGGCTGACCCGGCTCGACGGGCTGGGGATCGCGGTCATTGCCTTGGGGATTCTGGCGGTGCAGATGTCGAGGCAGGTGCCGGCCACGAACTGATGCGCCGGCGGATGCCGGGGCGGGAGTGGCAGGGGCGGGCCTTCGGACTCAGCCGATACGGCCACGCGGACCGTCGCCGATCTGGGCACGATGCAGCAGGATCTGGTCGAGCATCACGCAGGCGGCCATGGCCTCGCCGACCGGCACCGCGCGGATGCCCACGCAGGGGTCATGGCGGCCCCTGGTGACGATCTCGGCAGGCGCACCGCTCTTGGTGATCGTCTTGCGGGGCTTCAGGATCGAGGAGGTCGGCTTCACCGCGAAGCGCACAACGATATCCTGCCCGGTGGAGATACCGCCGAGGATGCCGCCGGCATGGTTGCTGACATAGACCGGCCCGCTCGGCCCCATGGTGATTTCGTCGGCATTTTCCACGCCGGTGAGGGCGGCAGCATTCATGCCCTCGCCGATCTCCACCCCCTTGACCGCGTTGATCGACATCATCGCCGCGGCAAGCTCGGTGTCGAGCTTGGCATAGATCGGCGCGCCGAGGCCCGCTGGCGCGCCGGAGATGACCACCTCGCAGATGGCGCCGACCGAATTGCCGTCCTTGCGCAGGGCGTCGAGGTAGTCGGCCCATTGAGCGGCGGTCCTGGCGCTGGGCACCCGGAAGGGATTGCGCTCGATCTCGGCGAGGTCGAAGCTCTCCCGGTCCACCTTGTGCGGCCCCATCTGCACCATGTAGCCGGTGATGGTGAGGCCCGGGGCCAGCGCCTTGAGTGCCTCGCGCGCCACCCCGCCGGCAGCCACGCGCGAAGCGGTCTCGCGCGCCGAGGAGCGGCCGCCGCCGCGCGGATCACGAATGCCGTATTTCTGCCAATAGGTGATGTCGGCGTGGCCGGGGCGGAATTTCTCGGCAATGTCGCTGTAATCCTTGCTGCGCTGGTCGGTGTTCTCGATCATCAGCTGGATCGGGGTGCCGGTGGTCCGGCCCTCATACACGCCGGAGAGGATCCGCACCTGGTCCGGCTCGCGCCGCTGGGTGGTAAAGCGCGAGGTGCCGGGGCGGCGCCGGTCGAGCCAGTGCTGGAGCATCTCCGCCTCGAGCGGTACGCCGGGGGGGCAGCCATCGACCGTGGCGCCGATCGCCGGGCCGTGGCTCTCGCCCCAGGTGGTGACGCGAAACAGGTGGCCGAAAGTGTTGAACGACATAGAAGC
>JALTZY010000063.1 GCA_027045905.1 Paracoccaceae bacterium | reverse complement strand
GTGAATTCGAACGGCAGCGACTTCAGGATGATCCCGAGCTTGCCGCCGGCCGCGACATAACCGCCAAAGACCATGATGAAGATCAGGGCTATTCCGACAATTCCGATCATCTGCTTCTTTCGTCAGGCCGCATTTCGTCCCCTGCACAATGGCAGAGTCGGGTTAACAAACCCTGAGCGACGATCAGTTTGTGGGCACGTTGGCATTGCGCCCGGCCAGGACCACCGAAATCGTATAGGCAGTCTCGGGCTTGAGACCCGCCATGATCGCCGCCGCCGCTTCCGGGTGCATCCGGCCCAGAAACCCGGCGGCAAACTGCGGGTCCATGGTCTCGAACAGCGCCGCGGCCTCCTTGGCCTTCATGTTTTCATAAACTGCCGTCAGCCGCCCCAGGTCATCTTCGGCCGCCACCTCTGCCAGCGCCATGGTCGCCCTCAGGCTTTCCTCTGCCGCTGTCAGGGCGGCGAGGTTCTCCTTCACCTCCCGTTCGGCTACCGCGAGGGCCTGCATTCGGTCGGCCAGAGCGCCTTCGCGCTCTTCCAGCAGGAGCTCGCGCTCGCGCAGCCGCTCCAGGACCAGTGCGATATCCGCCTCGCTTTCACATGTCTGCGGTTCGGCCTCGTGGCCGGAGCCAGTGCCGGCAACTGCCGCCGAAATCTCCCGCGCCAGGGCCAGGCCCGATCCATTCAGACGGATCAGTCCCGATATGGCCAGCAGCAGCGCTATGAGCCACAGCACCCCGCGCATCGGTGCGCGCCCGCCCGACCTTTTGCGCCTGGCTGGCGGTGCCTTTTTCTCCTGCGTCTTTCTTTCCTGCTTCGCTGTCATTCCGCTGCCTCCATCCGTGGTTTTCGGTTGCTGAGGAATACGGGGATGTCGGTGGCTTGCCCGGGCTCTTCTTCGCGTTCGGGGGCGGTTTCGGTCGCAGGTGCGGGAGCGGCTTCGGGCCGCGCTCCCTCTTGCGCGGACTCTTCCGGAAGGTCATGCATGGCCGCCAGCATCAGTTCCAGCCTTTTTGCGACATCCTCGGCCCGTTCCGTCAGTGAGGCGAGGTTGACCGACGACGTGACCGCCGCGCGCTGCGCCTTCTGAAGCGTCCTGGTCATGTCATCAACCTGTGCGGACAGGACCGCGACGGCTCCGCCCATGCCGTGTTGCAGGTTGTTGAAGCGCTTCAGGCGCCGCGCCAGGACGATGCAGTAGATTGCCGCCCCCAAGGCGCCGGCGGCCAGAAGAATGTCAGATATCATTTGCATGTTTCCTCCGATCGGCGCTAATTGAGAACGAATTCCATGACAAGAAGATCGCGGACCCGCCCCTCGCCAGTAACAAGCTGGATACGGCGCAGCATCTGCGCACGCAGGTTGATCAATGCCGCCGGATCCTCGATGTCACGCAGATCCACGGCCCTGAGATACGAATTCAGCACATCCAGAACCCGTGGCAGGAGCAGCTCGACATCCTTCTGATACTCCGGACTCACCTCGAGCTGAGCCCGAAAGCGCAGGTGCCGGCTGCTGGCCCGGGGGCCGAGCGAGATGACCAGCGGTTCTACCGGCACGAAGGCAACGGGCGGCAGCGATTCGGCAGAAGCGCCATGCTCCGCGGCTGTCGCCTGCTCGCTCGGCGGGGCCAGGATCATCCCCGAATAGACCGCATAAAACCCGCCTGCACCCAGCAGAAGCGCCAGGATCAGGCCGATCAGCAGCGGCTTCCTGGGCTTCTTCTTCGGCGCTTCATCTTCGCCTTCGGCGACTTCTTCGTTCTCTGCCATTTTGGCTCCGGAAATTTTTGCTTCGAATCGATATTATCCGGTTCTGGCTAACCGATTGTTAATAGCCTTGCGGCAAGATCGACCCGGACGAGGGCAGAAGCCCGGAGGAGGAGACGCGTCTTGCAACAGCTTCTATCGGTCTGGTCAGCTCTGGACATGCGCAAGCGGATGATCGTGGTCGCCGCGACGCTGGCCATGTTTGCCACCATTCTCGGCCTGTCGCGCATGGCTGCACGCCCGGACATGGCGCTTCTCTATGCGGGTCTGGATGCGGCCAGCGCCGGAGAGGTGATCAAGTCCCTCGAAGCCGGCGGCGCCGCCTACGAGGTACGCGGCGGGGCGATTTTCGTCGATTCGGCCAGGCGGGACGAGTTGCGCCTGACCATGGCAGCAGAGGGCCTGCCGGCCAACACCACCCAGGGCTACGAAATCCTCGATAATCTCTCGGGTTTCGGCACCACCAGCCAGATGTTCAATGCCGCTTACTGGCGCGCAAAGGAAGGAGAGCTGGCACGCACAATCATGGCAAACCCGCTGATCCGGAGTGCCCGTGTGCACCTGGGCAATCCGAGCCCGCAGGGACTGCGGCAGCGCGATGCGGCCACCGCTTCGGTCACGGTCAGCACCAGTGGCAGCGCCCTGCCGCCAGCTCAGGCGCGGGCGCTGAAATACCTGGTCGCCTCGGCCGTCGCCGGGCTGACGCCGGAGAATGTCTCGGTGATCGACGCCCGGCGCGGACTGATCATGACTGGCGACGAGGCCCCCGGCGGTCTTGCCAGCGCCAGCGACAGGGCCGAGGAATTGCGGCGCAACATACAGCGCCTGCTCGAAGCACGGGTGGGCTATGGAAATGCCGTAGTAGAAGTCAGCATCGAAACCGCGAGCGAAAGCGAATCGATCCGCGAACGGGTGATCGACCCGAACAGTCGCGTGGCGATCTCCAGCGAGACCGAGGAAACCACCGGGACCAGTTCCGACAGCCGCGAGGCAGGCGTCTCCGTCGCTTCCAATCTGCCCACGGGCGATGCTGCGGGGGGAGGCGGGCAATCGACCTCTTCCGACAGCCAGACGCGCGAGCGGGTGAACTATGAAGTCTCCGAAACCACACGCGAAATCGTGAAGAACCCGGGCGCCATCCGTCGCATCAGCGTCGCCGCCCTGGTCGATGGCATTCGCAGTACCGATGCCGATGGGGTCGAAACCTGGGCCCCCCGGCCAGAGGAAGAAATGGCCGCCCTGCGGGCACTGATCGCCTCGGCCGTAGGATTCGACGAAAGCCGTGGCGATGTCATTACCCTCGAAAGCCTTGAATTCCAGCCGGCTCCGGCCGATGCGAGCATGCCCACCCCCGGCCTCGCCGAGCGGCTGAATCTCGACTACATGAGCATCGCCCAGATGGTGGTCCTGGCCGTAGTGGCCCTGATCCTGGGCCTCTTCGTCCTCCGGCCGATCCTGACTTCCGGCAGAAGCCAGGCACAGGCCGAGCAACTGCCGGCTCCCGCGTCTGCGGATTCGCCTGCCGGCCTTGCGGCGGGAGAGGCCGACCTGCCCGATCTGGAAACACTCGGTGCGATGCCCGGCGATGGGGCAGCCGAACTGCCGGAACTCCCGCCCCTGACCGGCGAGATAGATGATGGCGGCGGTTTCCAGAACATGGCAGTCGCCGATTTCGGATTTGACGACGAAGGCGACGGCGGCCTGCCCTCGCTGGACACCGCAGCATCCGACCCGGTCGAACGCCTGCGCGCACTCATCGAAGAGCGTCAGAGCGAAACGGTCGAGATCCTGCGCGGCTGGATGGAAAATGCGGAGGAGACCGTCTGATGGCACGCCTTTTCCCACTCGAGAAATTCACTCACCATGCCGAACCGGCCGCACGGGACACCCCCCCTCCCGTCAGCCTCTCGGCGGAGATCTCTCCGGAAGATCTGGAAAAACAGCGTCTTGAGGGATACGAGGCCGGTTACAAGGCCGGGTGGGACGATGCCATCCGGGCCGAAGAAGAAGAGCAAAAGCGCATCGGAGCCGAATTCGCTCGTAATCTGCAGGACATGGGCTTCACCTTTCACGAGGCCCGCGCCCATGTGATGGACAGGCTCGAGCCGCTCCTGCTCGGCATGATCGAAAAGGTCCTTCCCGAACTGGTTTCACAGACAATCGGCCATTCCATCGTCGAGGAGCTTCTACCGCTGGCCTCCGATGCCGCCGATAGCCCGATTGAAGTAGTAGTACACCCCTCCTGCCGATCGCAGCTGGAGCCATTGCTCGCCAGCACCACGGCCATTCCCATTACCCTGACCGAAGAGCCGAGCCTGGCAGAAGGCCAAGTGTACCTGCGTGCCGGAAGTCGGGAAAAGCATCTCGACTTCACCGGGGCGCTGGAGCGGATGGGCAAATTGATCACCGACTTGTTCAGCTTGAACGAAAGGGCCTTCCAGAATGGACAAACCTGACCCCGATACTCCCGCGGAACTGGCGGGGAACCCGTTTACCGAAGTTCCGATCGAAATAACCATTTCCGTCGGCAAGGCGCATCCGCTGGTGCGGGAGCTTTTGCAACTCAAGAACAACTCCGTACTGACCCTCGACAAACGCATCGACGATCCGGTCGAGCTCTTCATCGGCAACAAGCTCATTGCACGTGGAGAACTGGAAGAGCTGGAAGACGACAGCGGCCAGTTGGCCGTGCGCCTGACCGAAGTCGCTGACGTCAAATCGGGGCTGTGACATGACCGGCATCGCCATGCGACATGCACGGATATTCCTGTGGCTGATCGCATTAACCATGATCCTCACCCCCCTGCCCGCCTCGGCCCAGGAAATCACCCTTTCGCTGGGCGAAGACGGCTCCATCGCCACACGCTCCATCCAACTGCTGGTACTGATCACCGTACTCAGCCTGGTGCCGGGTCTGGCGATCATGGTCACCTGCTTTCCGTTCATCGTCACCGTCCTGGCGATCCTGCGCCAGGCGCTGGGTCTGCAGCAATCCCCGCCCAACATGCTGATCGTCAGCCTTGCGCTGTTTCTGACCTATTTCGTCATGGAGCCGGTCTTCACCGAAGCCTGGCACCTGGGCGGCGAGCCATTTTCCAATGGCAGCATGGCGCTGGAGCCGGCCTTTCAGGCAGCATTGCAGCCATTCAGGGCATTCATGGCCGCACGGGTGGATCCGGAGACATTCGCCCGGATGGCCGACTTGCGGGCCGGCCTTGCCGGCATGGAGGCGGACCCGAACGCTCCCCTCTCGCTGCTGGTCCCCTCCTTTCTGCTGAGCGAGATAAGCCGTGCCTTTCAGATCGGCTTTCTCGTGTTTCTGCCGTTTCTGATCATCGACCTCGTGGTTGCGGCCATCCTGATGTCCATGGGCATGATGATGGTTCCGCCCGCCATCGTGTCCCTGCCCTTCAAGCTCGCCTTTTTCGTGGTCGCCGATGGCTGGAGCCTGATCTCGGACGCCCTGGTGCGAAGTTATTTCTGAAGATCGCGAAATCAGGCCGGTCGCGGATGCCTAAACCGCCGAAATTCATGCCTGCGACAAGCGGGCTCCCAGCTGCCGGTGCAGCCCGGGACCGGCTGCCAGCACCCCGTTGACCCGGGCGGCGGGAGTATTGAAGCGCAGGGGGGAAAGGCGCCGGTCGCTGACGACCCCTCCAGCCTCGCTGACGATGAGGGCTCCGGCGGCGATGTCCCACTCCCAGGTTGCGCGCAGGGTCAGCATGGCGTCATGGCGACCCTCGCCTACCAGGCTCATCCGGTAGGCGAGCGAAGAGCGGAACTCGCGGCGGACCGGCGGCACCGCGCCACCCAGCCAGTTCCAGGGGTCCATGGCCGGGCGTGCGGCAAGCAGGGTGGCTTCCTCCAGCCGGCAGACGTCACTGGCGCGGATCGGCGCACCGTCGAGAAAGGCCCCTCCGCCCAGAGAGGCCGTGTACATGCGCCCGTTGGCCGGCAGATAGACCACGGCGGCAATGACCTGCCCCGCCTCGGCCACCGCCAGCGAATGCGCCCAGGAGCCGGAGCCTTGGATGAAGGCACGAGTGCCGTCGATCGGATCAATGATGAACAGATGTTCGGCATCGAGGCGGGCGAAGCTGTCCTCTGTCTCTTCGGACAGCCAGCCATAGGAAGGTCGCTCGGCCAGAAGCGCCTCGCGCAGCATCCTGTCCACCGCCAGATCGGCTTCGCTGACCGGCCCCGCAC
>JALTZY010000062.1 GCA_027045905.1 Paracoccaceae bacterium | reverse complement strand
TACCGATTTGGTGGCGTCGATGGCGTTGCGCAAGAGGTTGATCAGCACCTGTTCCAGGCGCACCGGCTCGGCCATGACCATGACCGGCTCGCGCGGGATGTTGCGGGTGATGCGCACCCGGCGGCGCTTGAGCTGCGGCTCCATCATCGCCAGCGCCGCCGAGACCGAATGGCGGATATCGAGCGGCTTGAGCGCCTCTCCCTCCTTGCGGGCATAGCTCTTGAGCTGCTTGGTGATCGCCCCCATGCGCTCGATCAGCCCGTCGATGCGCTGGAAGCTCGCCAGCGCCTCGGCGCCGCGCTTGCGCTCGAGCAGCAGGCGGGCGCCGGCGAGGTAGGTCTTCATCGCCGCCAGCGGCTGGTTGAGCTCGTGGCTGACGGCGGCCGACATCTCGCCCAGGGCGGCGAGCTTGGAGCTTTGGGCAAGGGTCTGCTCGGCCACTTCCAGGCTCTGCTCGGCCCGCCTGCGCTCGGCGATTTCCCGCTGGAGCGCGGCGTTGAGCTGGCGAAGTTCCGCCGATTCCTTCTGAAAGGCGACCGAACGCGACTGGGCACGCCGGCTGATGACGTAGAATCCCAGCGCCAGCAGGATGGCGAAGGCCATGATTTCGAGTGCGAGCAGGCCGTTCACCCGCTCGCGCACGCTGGCATAGGTGGTGAAGCTGATCATCTGCCAGCCGCGAAACGGAATGCGCACCTGCTGGCGCATCACCGCATCGCCGAGGAAGAACGCCTCGCCCGGCAGCGCCCCCCAGCGGGCAGTGGCGTCCTGGGCGTGCTTGATCGCCTGCGTTGCCGGCAGCGTCGCGAGCGCCTCCTGCTCGCTCTTGCCGCGCCAGCGCGGGGCGGTGGAGAGGATCACACGGCCCTCGCTGTCGGTCACCATCACCGCGTCGGAAATCCCGGACCAGCCCTGTTCGAATTTCTGCAGATCCACCTCGACCACGATCACTCCGACCAGGCTGCCGGCATTTTCGACCTTGCGACTATAGGTAAAGGTATAGTCCCCGACCTCGGTCTGCAGCGTGGTAAAGACCGTGTCCTGCGAGCGCAGGGCATTGACGAAATAGGGGTCCTGCCGGTGCGAGCCGCCCAGAAGCTCACGGTTGGTCGCCGCCACCACCCGCCCGTCACGGTCCAGCAGCATCAGCGAAGCGGCGCCGATCTCGTCGCGGTAGGAGATCAGCCGCTGCGAGCTTTGCGCGTAATCGCCGCTGGTGAGCGCGCCGATCAGCAGCGGGTCGCGGCTCAGAAGCAGCGGCACCACCGAGATGCGCTGCAATTCGCTGATCAGGTTGCCGGTATAGAGCGCCAGACGCAGTTCGGCGCGGCTGCGCGTGGTTT
Source organism: Paracoccaceae bacterium (assembly GCA_027045905.1). Taxonomy (GTDB): domain Bacteria; phylum Pseudomonadota; class Alphaproteobacteria; order Rhodobacterales; family Rhodobacteraceae; genus JAAEUB01. Next base: position 4,645 of record JALTZY010000062.1, on the reverse strand, counting down.
GCGTGTAGCGCTCGGTCAGCCAGGTATTGGATACCCAGACCACCGCCACGGCGAGCCCCAGGAGCCCCAGAAGCAGGATACGCGCGCGCCAAGAGATCCCCTCGCGCAGCACGGCGGCAAGGGGCTCGGCGGGGCCGCTGCCCGTCTCGGCTAATTCTGCCCTGCTGCGCTCGGCCATGCGGGAAGCATAGGCCGCCGGGCGACGGGTCTCAAGTCAGGCCCCCTCGAGCGCCCCCAGCAATGCGCCAAACATTGCCACCCCGTCCGTGCCGCCATGGACCGGGTCCACCGCCCGCTCCGGATGCGGCATCAGCCCCAGCACCCGGCGGTTCTCGGAAAGCACGCCGGCAATGTCGTCCACCGAGCCATTGGGGTTGTCGGCATAGGTGAGGGCCACCCGCCCCTCGCCCCTGAGTTCCGCCAGCCCCTCGGCGTCGATCTGGTAATTTCCGTCGTGATGGGCGATCGGGAAGGCGACCTGCTGGCCCTCGTCATAGCCGGAAGTGAAGGCGCTCTCGGCGGTCTCGACCCTCAGCGCCACATCCTTGCACAGGAATTTGAGCCCGGCATTGCGAATGAGCGCGCCGGGCAGAAGCCCGGCCTCGGTCAGCACCTGGAAGCCGTTGCAGATGCCCAGCACGAAGCCCCCGCGCGCCGCGTGGCGCCTGAGCGAGGCGGTGATCGGCGAATGCGCCGCTATCGCCCCGCAGCGCAGGTAATCGCCGAAGGAAAAGCCCCCCGGCACCGCCACGAGGTCGAGCCCTTCGGGCAGGCGATCGTCCTTGTGCCAGACCATCGACACATCGGCCCCGGCGCGTTCCAGCGCCACTTTCAGGTCGCGGTCGCAATTGGAGCCGGGAAAGACCAGAACCGCCGCTTTCATGCCTTCCCCCCTTCCGCTGGCCCGCCGGGGCGCGCGCCGCGCCGTAGCCAGCGCCGGAGCAGGCCATGCAGGGCAAGCGCCACCGCCAGGGAGACAAGCGTGAACAGCCCGATCACGCGCGCCACATACCAGTTATGCGGCCCCTCCAGCACCACGTCGCGCTTGGCATCGGCGAAATAGCGGATCGCATGGCGGCTGCCGACCGGGAAGTTCCAGCCAGCATCGCGGTAGCCGGTCGAGGCCTCGGTTTCGTTTCCATCGGTCCAAGTGTAGCGAAAGACGGGGCTGTATTCGCCATCCCATTCATAGACCCGCACCACTTCCCCCGTGGTCGGCACGGTGCTGTAGGTGCGTATCCAGCTATCGGCAGCCAGCAGGGCCGTGGCCAGCGCGAACACTACCGGCGTCACCCAGATCAGCACATATACATGCCAGCTGGCATGGCGCCGCCCGTCCTGCGACACCCACAGGAAGGCCCGCCCGGGCCGGGTCACCGACCGGCCGGCGACCAGCCCCATGAAAAACCCCGGCTTCATGCCTCACCTCCCTTTCCGCCACGGGTAACGTCACGGGCCGCAACAGGCGCGGTTGGCCGCTTCATATCTCCACCCGATAGCTCTCGATTACCAGATTGGCGAGCAGCTTCTCGGCCATCTCGGTGGCCTGCGCGCGGGCCGCGTCGGGGTCTTCCTCGGCGAGATCGAGCTCGATCACCTTGCCCTGGCGCACCTCCCTGACCCCTTCGAAGCCCATATTGCCCAGGGCTTCACGCACCGCGGCCCCCTGGGGGTCGAGCACTCCGGGCTTCAGCATCACATCCACGCGCACTTTCATCACTATCCCCTGTCTGTCCTTGTCCTTTCCTGCCTGTCCCTGTCCGGCCCCTGTCCGCCTCAGTTGATCGGGGTCGGCCTGGTCGGCGGGTGGGTCACGTTCGAAGGCATTACGCCGAGCCGGCGGGCCACTTCCGTATAGGCATCGGCCAGATCGCCCAGATCGCGGCGGAACACGTCCTTGTCGAGCTTGCGCCCGGTCTCGATATCCCACAGCCGGCAGCTGTCGGGGCTGATCTCGTCGGCCACGATCAGGCGCATGAAATCGCCCTCCCAGATGCGTCCGACCTCGATCTTGAAATCGACGAGCCGGATGCCCACCCCGTACATGACCCCGGAGAGGTAGTCATTGACCCTGAGCGCCAGCGCCACGATGTCGTCGAGATCCTGCTGGCTGGCCCAGCCGAAGGCGACGATGTATTCCTCCGGCACCAATGGGTCGCCGAGCGCGTCGTCCTTGTAGGAATATTCGACGATCGGCCGGGGCAGCGGCGTGCCCTCCTCCATCCCGAGGCGGCGCGCCATGGAGCCTGCGGCAAAATTGCGCACGATCACCTCGAGCGGGATGATCTCGGCCGCGCGGATCAGCTGCTCGCGCATGTTCAGCCGCTTGATGAAATGGGTCGGCACGCCGATCTGGCCGAGCCCTTTCATGAAGAATTCGCTGAGGCGGTTGTTCAGCACCCCCTTGCCGTCGATGGTGGCCTTCTTTTCGGCGTTATAGGCGGTGGCATCGTCCTTGAAATACTGCACCAGCGTACCCGGCTCGGGGCCTTCGTAGAGGATCTTGGCCTTGCCCTCGTATATCTTCTTGCGCCGCGACATCGCGCTCTCCTGCTGCCCGTACTGCCCGCCCCATAAGCCAAAACCCCGCGCCCCGCAAGAATGTGCCGGCGCCGCGGCGATGTCCGCGCCGGTTTCCTCGCGCCGATCTGCCCGGTATTGCCGCGGTTACCGCTGTTGCCGCTGTTGCCGATGCCCCGCTTCCGGCACGGGGGTTGCCCCGGCCCGCCCGGGAGGGCATATCTGAGACAAACCAATCCAACCTCAACCGAACACAGGATCAGGACAGAGAGATGACCACCTTTGACGAACGCGAAAGCGCCTTCGAGGCAAAATACGCCCATGATGAGGAGATGAATTTCAAGGTGCAGGCGCGCGCCAACAGGATGCTGGCCGAATGGGCCGCGGGCTTCCTCGGCAAGGAGGGCGAGGCGCTCGAATCCTATATTCGCGAAGTCATTGCCGCCGACTTCAAGGAGCCGGGCGACGAGGACGTGATCGCCAAGGTCGCCGACGACCTGCAAGGCAAGTGCGACACCGATACGGTGCGCGCCAAGCGGGCCGAATTCGTCGCTGCCGCCAAGGCCGAAATCATCGACGCCGAATAGCCTCCGCTCCCGCCCCGCCGGCCAGCCGGGCGGGGCGGGTGCGCGGTGGGGCCGGCAGCGGTCCGCCGCCGCTTGCAATCGCGGCAGGCGGCCGCAGGCGGCTCACAGGAACGGCGCCGGGGCCGCGCGCCCGCCCCCGCCACCGCACCCGCCTTCGCCGGATCCCGCAGTTCCCGCATCCCCGGAGGCTTCCGGCATTTTCCCGCCAATTTGAAATGTTAACCCGGCCTTTTCCTTCCGGCATTAAACCGGGATCGGGAAGCAAAGGGGAAAAGGGTGCGACAGGAAACCGATACCGGAAGCTCAGCCACCTTAAGCTCGGCCACGCTTGCGGCCACCTCAGCCGCGGCAATCGAACAGGCCGGAGAGAGCGCCGGCGTCAGGGCCGGCCTCTACCGGCTGGCCATGAAGCAGGCCCTGCCCCTGGCGCTGTCGGTGGGGCTGTTCGTCTGGCTGCGCGAGCATCTGGCCGATCTCGACCTGACCGCGATTGCCGCCGTCGCCCGGCAGGTCCCGCCCCTGGCCTGGGCAAGCGCCGCCTGTCTGACCGCGGTCAGCTTCTGGGCCGTGGGGCGCTATGATCGGGTGGTGCACAGGATTTGCCGGACCGGAATCACCGGGGGTGAAGCCGCTCGTGCCGGCGCGACGGCGATCGCCTTGGCTCAGACCCTGGGCTTCGGCGTGCTCAGCGGCGCGCTCGTGCGCTGGCGCCTGCTGCCGGAGCTCGGCCTGCTGGCGGCGCTGCGCCTGTCGCTGATCGTTTCGCTTTCCTTTATTGCCGGCTGGGCGGTGGTGAGCGCCGGCGCGGTGCTGCTGCTGCCCGCCCCCCTGCCCTTCCCGGCCACGCGGCCGCTGGCATGGCTGGTGCTGGGCGCGGCGCTGGGGCTGGCGCTCGCAAGTCTCTGGCGGCCGGCCCGACCGGGCTGGCTGGCGCGTCTTCCCAGCCTGCGGGCGATGGGGCTGATCCTGATGCTGGTGCTGCTGGATACCTCCATGGCCGGGGCGGCGCTCTATGTGCTGCTTCCCGAGAGCGTGGATCTGCCCCTGGCCACGCTGCTCACCGCCTATCTGGTGGCACTCGGAGCCGGACTTCTGCTGGGTACGCCCGGAGGGGTGGGGCCTTTCGAGGTGATGCTGCTGAGCCTTTTGCCGCAGGCGGATCAGGCGGGGCTGCTGGGGGCGGTGCTGGCCTTTCGCATCGTCTATTACGCGCTTCCTGCCCTGCTGGGGGCTGGCGTGCTGATCCTCGGCCCCTTGCGTGAAAGGCGCCAGGCGACCGTTTTCACGGACGAAATCATCAGCCCTCCTCCCCCGGAAGAGCTTGCGCCCCTGGTGAGCGATACCCGCGAGCCCGAAGCGGCGCTGCTTTATCAGGGCCGTCTGTCGCTGCTCGAAGGCCGCCTCATGGTCGCCCCGCTCGGCCAGAGTCTCGTGGCCCTGCGCGGCCCGCTCCGCGACAGCTCTAACGAGGCACAGCTGCTCGAATCCCTCGCCCGCGCCGCCCGCGCCCGCTTCCTCTCCCCGGTGCTTTACAAGGC
>JALTZY010000061.1 GCA_027045905.1 Paracoccaceae bacterium | reverse complement strand
CGCCGGCAGGAAACCGCCACCTGCCGGCGCCTGGAGCGCGCCATGCGGCGCATGACGGCCTGCACATTCTCCCACCCCGATCCGCCTGCCCTGATCGCTCATCCCGATTCGCCGTTCCCGGTCGCGGTTTCAGCCGCGGGCCTTGTCCAGCGGCGCGGCCATCAGATCTTCGACCAGAAGGGAGAGCAGCTGCGCCCGGCCGCTGACCCCGGCCTTGCGGTAAATGCCGTTCAGGTGGGACTTGATGGTGCCGTCCTTGGAGCCGCGCAGTTCGGCGATGTCGGGGATCGACAGGCCCTTCAGCGCGAACATGGCCACATCGGCCTCGGAAGGGGTCAGACCCCAGTCACGAAAATACTGCTCGATCAGCTCGTGCAGCTCGCCGGCGGCCACATGCAGGGCCCGTTCGGCCCGGGCCTGGCGCTGCTGCAACTGCACCAGATACTGCACCTCCAGGAAGATGGCGACGATCAGCGCGATGGTCGCCAGAAGCTCCATGATCAGATGCGGGTCGGACAGGATCCCGCCCAGCTCTCCGGGGTGCATGTCCTGCATCACGTCCCAGGCGAAAAACAGCGCACAGGCGATCTGCGCAATGATTACCGCCAGAATCCCGATGCTCTTTTTCTTCAGCATTTCGGTTCAGTCTCCTTGCGCCAGCCCGGCCTGTGCGGTCCAGTCTCGCCCTTTTCCGGCTGCGGCTGGCCCTCTCCTGCCTTCCTGGCTCCTGGCTGCCGCCCCTTGTCGTTGCACGCTGCCATGCGGGACCTTGCGGCTTTTCCATGTCCTGCGCCGTCCTGTGCCCAAGCCCATAGGCGCCCCCGCCTCCTCCGCCCCTTCGGCGGTACGGGCGCGTGCTCATCGTGCCCGCCCTCTGCTCGCCCCCTGCCGGATCCATGCCCGCTCCATGCCGGCCGGAAAGCTTCGGTGCACTGGAAGCATGCCGTGACCATGTAACCGCTCGCGGCACCGGAGACAAGACCGCCGGCGGGAAGCACAATTCGGCTTTCCTTGGCCACGTTCGGCGATTAACCATGAAGAAAGGCGCCCGAGGCGCAGAATCATGCGAGGAGGTCCCATGACGGGTTCGGTCAACAAGGTTATTCTCATCGGCAATCTGGGGCGTGACCCGGAGGTGCGGTCCTTTCAGAATGGCGGCAAGGTGTGCAACCTGCGCATCGCCACCACCGAGACCTGGCGCGACCGCAATACCGGCGAGCGCCAGGAGCGGACCGAATGGCACAGCGTGGCGATCTTCTCCGAAGGGCTGGTGCGGGTGGCCGAGCAATATCTGCGCAAGGGCTCCAAGGTCTATGTCGAGGGCCAGTTGCAGACCCGCAAGTGGCAGGATCAGTCCGGCGCCGACCGTTACTCTACCGAGGTGGTGCTGCGCGGCTTCAACGCCACCCTGGTGATGCTCGACGGGCGCGGCGGCGGGGGTGCAGATCCGGATGGCGGCCATGGCGGCTATGGCGCAGGACCGGGAGCCGGCGCGCCCGGAAGCGGAAACGGCGGGGCTGGTGGCAGTGGCGCAGCGGGCGGTTTCGACGACGAGATCCCCTTCTGAGCCGCCCGGGGCGCGGGCCCGTCGACTGGCCGGCATGTCCGGAACAAGCGGAGGATGAGGCATGTCCTGGTCATTTCCAATCGGGCGTCTGTTCGGCAGCGAACTGCGCATCCATGTGACCTTCCTGCTGCTGCTCGGCTGGATCGCCTATGCCGGCTGGCAGGCCGGCGGCAGCACGGCGGCGATTGCCCATACGCTGTTTGCCATAGCCCTGTTCGCCTGCGTGATCGCCCATGAATTCGGCCATGCGCTGACCGCCCGCCGCTATGGGATCGCGACGCCCGACATCACGCTTTTGCCGATCGGCGGGGTGGCGCGGATGGAAAGGATGCCGGAAAAGCCCGGCCAGGAGATCGTGGTGGCCCTGGCCGGGCCGGCGGTCAATCTGGCGATCTGGGCGCTGCTCGGCCTGCTGTCCGGCACCTTCGGCGCCGCAGGGTCCGGCAGCAATGGCGGCGCTCTGACGGGCCAGACCCTGGCCAGTCTGCCGGCGGACCTGGCCAGGGTAAATCTCTGGATCGCGCTGTTCAACCTGCTGCCGGCCTTTCCCATGGATGGCGGGCGGGTGCTGCGGGCGCTGCTGGCGATGCGGACGGGCCGGGTCACGGCCACGCGCCGCGCCGCCCAGGCCGGGCAGGCGCTGGCGCTGCTGATGGGGCTGGCGGGATTTGCCACCGGCAATCTGATCCTGCTGCTGATCGGATTCTTCATCCTGATGGCGGCGGGAGCGGAAAGCTCGGAAGTGGCCATGCAGTCGGCCCTGCGCGGCCTGAAAGCGCGCGATGCGATGATCACCTCCTATGAGACGCTGACCCCCGAGGACAGCCTGGATGCGGCAGCGGCAGCGCTCATCCGCACCACACAGCACGAGTTCCCGGTGATCGCGGCGCCCGGCCGGCGCCCGGTGGGGCTGCTGACCCGCACCGACCTGTTCGCGGCCCTGTCGCAAACGCCACGCCCGCGGGAAGTGGCAGCGGTAATGCAGCGCGACCTGCCCCGGGCAGGCCCCGAGGACGAGCTTGAAAAGGTGCTGCAACTGCTGGCTGACGGAGCCCCGGCGGTGATGATCCCGGGCCTGCAGGGCGGATTGCTCGGCTATGTGACGCGAGAGAATGTCGGAGAGCTGATGGTCATGATGGCCAACAGGCAGCAGCGCTGAGCCTGAAACGCCCGGCAAGGGCGGAGCGATTTTCTGCGAGGAGCGTGGCTGCCGCCTACCGCGCGGCAAGCGCCTCTTCCAGCACCGCGCGTACGGCCTCGGCCTCCACGTCTTCGGCGACGAAGGCCTCGCCGATCCCGCGCGCCAGCACATAGCGCATCTTGCCGGCCACCACCTTCTTGTCCTGCGCCATCAGCGCCAGCAGCCCCTCGGCATCGGGGAGCGTGCCGGGGATGTCGGCGAGGTCCTTCTTCATCCCCATTTCCGCCAGATGCGCCCTGAGGCGCGAGGGGCCCTCCTGCGCCATCAGCCCCAGCCGCGCCGAAAGCTCGAAGGCCAGCACCATGCCGATCGCCACCCCCTCGCCATGCAGGAGCCGCGCGCCGTCATAGCCCGTGGCCGCCTCCAGCGCATGGCCGAAAGTGTGGCCCAGGTTCAGCAGCGCGCGCACCCCGTGTTCGCGCTCGTCGGCGACCACGATATCGGCCTTGGCCTGCACCGAGCGGCGCACCGCCTCTTCGCGCAGGTCCATGTCGCCCGCCGCAAGCGCCGGGCCGTGCGCCTCGAGCCATTCGAAAAAGGCCAGATCTCCAAGGCAGCCGTATTTCACCACCTCGCCGTAACCCGCGAGAAAATCGCGCGCCGCCAGCGTGCCCAGCACCGCGATATCGGCGAGCACCAGCGAAGGCTGGTGAAAGGCGCCGATCAGGTTCTTGCCGTGGGGCGAGTTGATGCCGGTCTTGCCGCCCACGGAGCTGTCCACCTGCGCGAGCAGGCTGGTGGGTATCTGCACGAAGCGCACGCCCCGGCGCAGGATCGCGCTGGCGAATCCCGCAAGGTCGCCGATCACCCCGCCGCCAAAGGCCAGCACCACGTCGCCGCGCTCGATCTTCTGCCCGAGCAGCCATTCCACCACCCGCTCGAGCACCGGCCAGCTCTTGGCACCCTCGCCGGGCTCCAGCACCAGCGCCTCGCTCTCGATACCCGCCGCCGCCAGCCCCGCCTCGAGCGCCGCCAGATGCAGGCCCGCGACCCGCTTTTCGGTCACGATCGCCACCCGGGGGCGGCTGAGCAGCGGGGCGATTTCGGCGCCCGCGCGCGCAAGCAGGCCGGGACCGATCAGGATATCGTAAGCGCGCGCGCCAAGCGGCACATGGACCTTCTGCATCAGCACTCCTCCAGCACGTCGGGCCTGGTTTTCAGCGCCCCGATTACCTCTTCGGCCATCCGCGCGATGGAATATTCGGCCCGCGCCTTTACCGCGAGATCGGCCAGCGCATAGACCGGCACCCGCGCTTCGTAAAGGGCCGCGAGCGTCGCGTGCGGGTCGGGTGTGCGCAGGAGCGGGCGGGTATCCTTGTGGCGCACCCGCTCCCAGAGCAGATCAAGCGGCGCATCGAGCCAGACCGAGACCCCGGCGCGGCCGATCGTCTGCCGGTTGCGCTCGGCGAGGAAGGCCCCGCCGCCGGTCGAGAGCACACAGCGCTCGCCCTCCAGCAGGCGGGCGATGACCTCGGCCTCGCGGTCGCGGAAGAAGGCCTCGCCGTCGCGGGCGAAGATCTCGGCGATTTCCATGTTGGCGGCGCGGCGGATCTCGTCATCCGAATCGAGAAACGGCACCGAGAGCGCACGCGCCAGCGCCTGGCCGACCGCGGTCTTGCCCGCCCCCATCATGCCCACGAGGACGATGGTCTTCTTCACCAGATACGCCAAGAGGCACCACCTTGCCGAAAACGGTTATCCTTCCATCAATGGCGTGATATCTGCAAAAATACCATATATAAATACGCCATTGATGGGCAGAATTCGGCAACGGGCCGAAACGGCGGGAGGGCGAGGCAAATGATCGGAAAACTTCTCAAACTGGTGCTCCTGCTGGCCGTGCTCGGCTTCGTCGGGCTGGCCGCCTATGCCTGGCTGGACGATCTGACGCCGCCGGTGCGGGAGAATACGCTGACGGTGACGCTCGATGCCGGCTAGTCCGGGCAGGGCAGACCGGCCCGGCGCCCCGGAAAAACCGGGTGTGCCGCGTGCCCGCAGATCGCTTCCGGGCGGAGCCTTCGCCCTGCTCTTCGCCCGTCTTTCCTCCCTGCCGCGCGCATTCGTTCCCGTCCTGTCCCTTTGCCTGCCTGTGCCCCCGTCCCTGGCGCAGGAGTCTCCCATGTCGGCCATCGACTGGCTGTCCGATTCCGTCGCCACCCCGGCCCGGTCGCCAGCCGCCCCGCCCGCCGCGCCGGACGAGCCCGCCGTGGCATCCGACGCCGGCGTGGAAGAGGTCAGCGTCACCCCGCTGGGCCGCCCGATACCCGATGCGGTAGGCATCCTGCCCGCCGTCGTCACCGGCCTGCCGGCCAGTCTCTGGGGGCCGGCGCGCCCGGGCGATGTGGCCCGGGCGATCCGGCGCATGGATACGGACATGCTGCCGGCCCTGCGCGATCTGTTTCACACGCTGCTCCTGGCCGAACTGACCCCGCCCGAAGGCCCAGGCCCGGCGAGCGGTCACGACATCTTTCTTGCGCGGGTGGACAAGCTGCTGGAAATGGGCGCGGTAGAGCAGGCCAATGCGCTGCTGGCGCGTGCGGGCCCGGAAAACCCGGACATCTTCCGCCGCTGGTTCGATACTTCCCTGCTGCTGGGCACCGAAAGCCAGCTGTGCGAGGTGATGCGGGCGACGCCGGAGCTGTCGCCCACCTTCACCGCCCGCGCCTTCTGCCTTGCGCGCGGCGGCGACTGGAATGCCGCGGTGCTGACGCTTGGCACGGGCCGGGCGCTGGGATTCATCAGCCCCGAGGAAGACGCGCTGCTGGCGCGTTTCCTGGACCCGGAACTGTTCGAGGGCGCGCCGCCCCTGCCGGTGCCGACCGCGCCCACGCCGCTGGAATTTCGCATGTTCGAGGCGATCGGCCAGCCGATCCCCACCACCGACCTGCCGCTGGCCTTTGCCCAGGCGGACCTGCGCGCCAATATCGGCTGGAAGGCGCGCATAGAGGCCGGCGAACGCCTGGCGCGCGCCGGGGCGGTATCGGAAAACCAGCTGCTGGGCCTCTATACCGAGCGCCGCCCGGCCGCTTCCGGCGGGGTCTGGGAGCGGGTCGCGGCGGTGCAGGCGCTGGAGCGGGCGCTGAAGAGCGACGACCCGGACACCCTCGCCGCGATCCTGCCGGAGGCCTGGCGGCAGATGCAGGAAAGCGAGCTGGAAGTGCCGTTTGCGCGCATCTTCGGCCCGGCCCTGAGCCGGCTGGGCCTGCCTGGCGAGGCCGGG
>JALTZY010000060.1 GCA_027045905.1 Paracoccaceae bacterium | reverse complement strand
GCACCGCCCCGTCATTCGCCTTCGCCAAGGCGAATGACCGGAGCAATATAGCGGCCATGGGATACAAAAGGCTCAGGACTCATCAATCCCACGTTCACAGTCCGGCGGATTTGCTTCCTGAACAGGCGCAAGGCCGCAGGAATAGTGGTGCCATTTCAGGGTTTTGCAACGCATTCAGGGAGCAAATCCGCCGGACCCGAAGGGCGGTGCAGGCGTTTCATCCCAGGGACCTTTTGCCCTTGGAAAGGGGGGCACCCTGTCCGGCGGGCAAAAAACCCCTGATAGCACGCGCCTCAAGCCGCTGTGAGCGCGGGATTAATGGGTCCTGAGACTAGCGCACCGGCTCCAGAATCGCCTGCGACAAGCTGCAATCGCGTGCCACCGTCCCGCTGCAGGAGCGGAACTCCAGCGCACGAGTGAGGCAGATGCGCGCTTCCTGGATGCGACCCTCCCGGCAGGTGATGGTGATCATGTCGGGTTCGAGACCGGGATTGACGGCGATAAACGCATCCTCGACCACCGAGGCCGGCAGGCGTACCGTATCGGTAAGCCGGCGCAGCACTTCGGGGCGTCGTACCCGTTCCCAGGCGAGCCGCACCAGGTGAAAGTAGTCCCGAGCCGTGAGCCCCGAGCAGATGCCGTGCTTCTTCCACTGGTACCAGGCCGCGCCGCCCGCCCCCATGATATCGGCCATGGCGCCGGTCTCGGCGCGAGAGGGCGCCCGGGCGCCACCCCGGCAATAGCTGGGCCAGCCCCGCTCGTATTGCGGCCAGAGCCCGTGCACGAGCCAGCCAAAACCGCGCCCCGGATCGCATTGGCGCGCGCCGCGCGCTTCGCCCTCCAGCGCGCACCAGCTGGGCGACCAAGAGAGCGCCAGAACATAATAGTCGAACTCCCCGGCCCGTTCGCCCTCGGCCCGGGCCGCGCCCACACCTGCCGACAGGATCAGAACCAGCAACCAGCGCATTGCCTCTTCCCCTTCCGCCTTTTGCACAGTATACAGACCCCGAGTTCCCCGACAACGGAAACCCGCCCGCGCCTTCCGGCAGGGCCGCCCGGCCAGGGCGCGGGAGCGTTGTACCCGGGCAAGTGCAAGGCGCAAGGCAAAGGAGTGCCACATGGACAGGAAACCGATCATGGCCAAGGCCACCGCCGTCTGGCTGGTGGACAATACCACCCTCACCTTCAAGCAGATCGCCGATTTCTGCGGCATGCACGAGCTGGAAGTGCAGGGCATCGCCGACGGCGACGTAGCCGCGGGCGTGCGCGGCTTCGACCCGATCGCCAATAACCAGCTCACCCGCGAAGAGATCGAAGCCGGTGAAAAGGACCCGCTGCACAAGCTAAAGCTGAAGTTCAACGCCGCCGCCGTGGGCGAGGAGAAGCGCCGGGGCCCGCGCTACACCCCGCTCTCCAAGCGACAGGACCGCCCGGCGGCAATCCTGTGGCTGGTGAAGTTTCACCCCGAACTGAGTGACGGGCAGATTTCCCGGCTGGTGGGCACCACCAAGCCGACCATCCAGGCGATCCGCAACCGCACCCACTGGAACATCAGCAATATCGAGCCGATCGACCCGGTGGCGCTCGGCCTGTGCAAACAATCCGAACTCGATGCCGCCGTGCAGAAGGCCAATGCCCGGAAAGCCCGCAAGGGGACCGCGATGACCGATGACGAACGGCGCAAGCTGGTCTCCACCGAACAGAGCCTGAGCATGGAAACAGAACCGAAAATGCCTTCGGCGATCGAGGGGCTCGAAACCTTCTCGCTGAGCGGTACGCAGGAGAGCGAGGCCGACCCGCTGGTCGATGCCGACAGCCTGTTCAACCTGCCCGATGACAAGGACGAGGAAGGCAAAGAAGGCGACAGGGACGCCTGATCCCTTCCTCCTTCTTCCTCCCCCGGGTTTCCGGCCCCGCCCCCTGCTCTCCTGCCGTATCCCGGCGGCATCTCTCAGCCTCGCCTCGAGCTTTCCCGGCGCCGGGATCGGTGGCGGTCCACCGCCAGCAGGGCCCCGACCGTGATCAGCGCCGCCGCGAGAAACAGGGCCGGACTTGCCCTTGCCTGCCCGGCCACGACCAGGATCAGCGTTGAAACCAGAGGCGCCGCGAAGGCGGACACCCCCAGAAGCTGGATGTTTCCATACTTCATGCCGATATCCCAGAAATAGAACGCAAGCCCGACCGGCCCCAGCCCCAGACCCAGGATTGCCGCCCAGCCCCACGCACCCGCGGGCCAAGCGGTCTTTTCCCAGAGCAGATGCGCCCCCGCCGACAACAGCGCCGTCAGCAGGCAGAAGGCCGTCACGGCAACCGTGGGCACCTGGGCCATACGCCGCGACAGCACCGAATATGTGGACCAGGTAAAGGCGCAGGCCAGGGCCAGAAGATAACCGAAAAACGCCCCGGAGTCGTGACTGCCCGCATCGCTACGGCCGATCAGAAGCGCCGCGCCGCCAAAGCCCAGCAGGGCGCCCAGCACCTGCCCCGCCCCCAGCCGCTCGCCCGGCAACAGGCCCGAAAACAGCACGATCAGCAGCGGCCACAGATAGGCAATCAGCCCGGCCTCGGCCGGCGGGGCCAGGCGCAGGGCGGAAAAATACAGGAAGTGATAGCCGAAAAGCCCCGCCGTGCCAAAGGCATGGACCTTCCAGCCCAGTCGCCAAAGCTGCCCCAACCCACCATGCCTTGCCGCCCAGAAAAGCCCCGGGACGGCGCCCAGCGCGAAGGTCATGGCGCTCAGTTGCAGCGGCGGCACCGGCGCCGAGGCCACCGTGAGCAGCGCCAGGAGCGACCACAGGCCGATCGCGCCGATCCCGGCAAGGGTCGCCGCCTGGTTGCGGCGTGTCGGGATCGGCGGCTCAGACGAAATATTGCCCACCGTTGACCGTCAGGGTGGCGCCGTTGATGAATTCGGCCTCGTCGGCGGCCAGGAAGGTCACGCAGCGGGCGATTTCCTCGGCCTCGCCCAGACGCCCCGCCGGGATCTGGCCGATGATCGCCTCGCGTACCTTTTCCGGCACCGCCATCACCATCTCGGTGGCGATATAGCCTGGGCAGATGGCATTGGCGGTGATACCGAAGCGGGCACCCTCCTGGGCGAGGCTCTTGGTCAGCCCCAGGTCGCCGGCCTTGGACGCAGCGTAGTTGACCTGCCCGAACTGGCCCTTCTGGCCGTTGATCGAGCTGATCGTGATCACGCGGCCGAACTTGCGTTCGCGCATCCCCGGCCAGACCGGGTGGGTCATGTTGAACACGCCCGAAAGATTGGTGTCGATCACCTGCTGCCACTGCTTGCGGGTCATCTTGTGAAAGGGGGCGTCGCGGGTGATGCCGGCATTGTTGACCAGCACTTCGACCGGGCTCAGCGCGGCCTCCACCTCGGCCAGCCCGGCGGCGCAGGCGTCATAATCGGCGACCGACCATTTGAAGGTGGGGATGCCGGTCTCTTCGCTGAAGGCGGCGGCGGCGGCATCGTTACCGGCATAATTGGCCGCGACCCTGTAGCCGGCTTCCTTCAACGCTCGTGAAATCGCCGCGCCGATGCCGCGCGTGCCCCCCGTTACCAATGCGACCCGTGCCATGTCTGCCTCCGGTAGTGTGATTCGCGTCAGCAATGGAATTACAGAATTGGATCGGTGTTAGCAATATTATTGCGCGCCGAATCCAGCCTGGCGTATCAGGGGCGCGCAAGGCACATGGCCACGCCCATCCCGCCGCCGATGCACAGGGTGGCGAGGCCCTTACGGGCGTCGCGGCGCTTCATCTCGAACAGGAGCGTGTTCAGGATCCGTGCGCCGGAGGCGCCGATCGGGTGACCGATGGCAATGGCGCCGCCGTTCACATTGACCTTGTCCGGGTCCCAGCCCATGTCCTTGTTGACCGCGCAGGCCTGGGCGGCGAAGGCCTCGTTGGCCTCGATCAGATCGAGCTCACTGGCCTTCCAGCCGACCTTGTCCAGAGCCTTTTTCGAGGCACCGACCGGGCCGACGCCCATGATCGCCGGGTCGAGGCCCACGGTCGCATAGGAGGCGATGCGCGCCAGCGGCTCGAGCCCGCGCCGCTCGGCCTCGCCCGCGCGCATCAGGAGCACCCCGGCGGCGCCGTCATTGATGCCTGAGGCATTGCCGGCAGTGACCGTGCCGCCCTCGCGCTTGAAGGCCGGGCGCAGCTTCTGCATCCCTTCGAGCGTGGCACCGTGGCGGATATATTCGTCCTTGTCCACGGTGATCTCGCCCTTGCGGGTCTTCACCGTGAAGGGCACAATCTCCTCATCGAACTTCCCGGCCTTCTGCGCCGCTTCGGCCTTGTTCTGGCTGGCAAGCGCGAAAGCGTCCTGCTCCTCCCGGCTGATCTCCCATTTTTCAGCAACATTTTCAGCAGTTTGGCCCATATGGTAGCCATTGAAAGCATCCCACAGCCCGTCGCGGATCATGCTGTCGATCATCTTCAGATCGCCCATCTTCTGGCCCTGGCGCAGATGTGCCACATGGGGGCTGAGCGACATGTTCTCCTGGCCGCCGGCGGCGACGATATCGGCATCGCCCAGCAGAATGTGCTGGGCGCCCAGCGCCACCGCGCGCAGGCCGGAGCCGCAGACCTGGTTGATCCCCCAGGCGGCGCTTTCGATCGGCAGGCCGGCACGGATATGGGCCTGACGGGCCGGGTTCTGGCCCTGGCCGGCAGTCAGCACCTGGCCGAGGATGGTCTCGGAGACCTCCGCCTTGTCGATTCCGGCGCGCACCACCAGGGCTTCCAGCACCGCCGCGCCCAGGTCGTGGGCAGGCGTATTGGCAAACGAGCCCAGAAATGCGCCCACGGCGGTCCGCGCGGCGGAGACGATCACGATATCGGTCATGGTTTACCCCTGCTGGTCTGCATACGATCGGGTACAGGCATATGCTGCAATGCAGAATTAATCAAGCATGACCCCATGACCATTTGCGCATTTCCGCCTCCGGGCAACCGGTATCGCCCGGTCAGCCTGCCGGAGAAACCAGCCGGGCCGCCCGCGCGCTCAGGCGATCCGGCAGCACATGCCCTCCTGCATCCAGACCGGCTCGAGGGTCGGGGCGCCGAAGTAATAGCCCTGCATCCCGTCAACGCCCAGCCCGATCAGCGCATTGGCGTCCTCGCCGGTCTCCACGTTCTGGGCGATGACATAGGTCTCCAGTGCGTGCGAAAGGGCGAGGATTGCGCGGGTCATGGCCTGGTTGTCCGGGTTGTCGGCGAGGTCGCGGGTAAAGGTGCCGTCGATCTTGATGATGTCGAAATAGAGGTCGCGCAGGTGGCGCAGCGAGGTCAGGCCCTGGCCAAAATTGTCCAGCGCGAAGGAGATGCCCATCAGGTGCAGCTCCTCCATCAGCGACTGCACCAGTTCGGGGATGGTATAGGTATCCTTCTCGGCGATTTCGAGGATCAGCCGCTCGGCGATGGTCCGGTCCTTTGCCAGCCCCGTGAGCAGGGCCTGTTTCCACGGCGAATAGCCGATGGTGCGCGCCGACATGTTGACCGACAGGCGCAGGCCGGGATGGGCGGCGAGCATTTCCAGCCCGTTCTCCAGCGCCAGCACGTCGAGCTGGCGGCCCAGTTCGCTGTCCTCGATCACCGGCATGAAGTCGCGCGCCGGGATGATGCGGCCGGTCTTGTCGAGCACGCGAATCAGCGATTCGCAGAAGGCGGGGCGGTCGGGGGCGGCGGCCGAGACCACCATCTGGTAGGCGAGCCTGACCCAGCGCCGTTCGATCGCCTCCCGCACCATGGACACGACATCGCGGTCGCGCGCGCTGATCGCGGCCGAGAGCGGGCTGGACCCTTCCGCAACGGGCTTCACGGTATCGGCTGGGCGCATCGGCTCGCTTTCCTGTGGCTCACTTACCTGTGATTCGCCTGCCCAGAATGCGCCATGAATGCTAACAAAGGGTGAAAGCGCGAATTTGTCTCGAATTTGCGCGAATCTCGACGCGGATCGGGGGTATGGATGGGCGAAAGATGCGGCTGGGCCGGAACCGAGGCGATATACATCGCCTATCACGACCAGGAGTGGGGCGTGCCCGAATACGACGGCCGCGCACTCTGGGAGAAGCTGGTGCTGGACGGCTTCCAGGCCGGGCTCAGCTGGATCACCATATTGAAAAAGCGGGAGAATTTCCGCGCGGCCTTTCACGGATTCGACCCCGAGGTGATCGCCGGATGGGGCGAGGGCGAGGTGACGCGGCTGCTGCGGGATCGCGGAATCGTGCGCCACCGAGGCAAGATCGCGGCCACCATCGCCAATGCGCGCGCCTATCTGGAAATGGGCGGGGCCGAGGCCTTTGCGGCGCGGATCTGGGACCATGTGGGCGGCAGGCCGCTGGTCAACCATTTCCGCAGCCTTGCGGAAGTGCCGGCTGCCACGCCGCTCTCCGAACGGGTGTCAAAAGACCTGAAACAGGCGGGGTTTCGCTTCTGCGGGCCGACGATCACCTATGCCTGGATGCAGGCCTCTGGGCTGGTCAACGACCACCTGGTGACCTGCCCGCGCCATACGGAACTGATGCGGGGCTGATGCGGGCATGCCTCCGCGGCAGCGGATTTGGCCGCGGGCCGGGAAAATGCTATCATCGCCCGCGCAGCGCACCGGCACCTGTCAACCGGCACCTGTCGCTTGCGTACCGGTGCGTTGCGGGGGATGGAATCGCGGGGGATGGACATGACCGCACCGAATCTGGCCCGCCTGCTCGTCGGCCTGTGCCTGGCCCTGCTCGCAGGCTGCGGCGTGGAGGTGGAGCGCTACGGCTCCGCGGCGCGCTACAAGTCCTTTGTCAAGGACCCGGTCAAGGTCGTCATGCCGCCCAACGCCCCGCATATCCCCCAGCAATTCGCCCGCCACCCGGACAGCCGCCAGGGGCTTGACCACAACGGCATGGATGTCTGGGGCCCCAAGGGCACGCCGATCCTGGCCGCCGCCCCCGGCCGGGTGATCCGTTCCTTTTACGAGCCCGCCTATGGCCACCAGATCTTCATCGACCACGGTCGCGATGAAAGCGGCGCGCAGATCGTCACCATCTACCGGCATCTCGACAGGCGCGGGGTGCGCGAAGGCCAGACCGTCGCCCGCGGCGAACAGATCGGCACGATGGGCGAAAGCGGCTTCATGTCGGCACTGGTGCATCTGCACTTCGAGGTGCGCAAGGAAAGGCCGGGCTATGCCGAGCCCCTGGACCCGCAGCTTTTCTGGGTCGCGGGGCCCGGGCGCGTGACCTGCTTCGGGCCGGGCAGGTCCTGGCCCGACCGGCCCTTTGCCACTACCTTCCCGGTCCAGTGCCGGCAGAGCGCAAAGCCCTGATCCGTCAGGCGAGCCGGGCAAACCGCACCCGCCCTGCACGCCGCACATCACTCCGGCAAGCGCGGACCGCTCCCGTCCGCGCCCCGATTTTTTGCGGAAAAATCAGCCCCGCTCGCCAGGGCGCGAACCCGGCGAAATCTGCCCGAACCATTCAGCGCGGCATATCCTCCACGCCGACCATCGCGCCGAGCACTGCCAGCGCGCTGTCGCTGGCCCAGTCGGCATCGCCGGTCAGCCGGGCAATCTCGCGCCCCTCGCGGTCGAGCAGCACCGTGGCCGGCAGGCCGAACACCGCCATTTCCCGCGCAAGCGTCGAGCCCGGATCCAGCAGCACCGGCAGATCATCCACCCCGGCCTCGGCAAAGAAGCGGTCGATGGCGGCGGGCGTGTTGCGCCCGGTGGCGATGGTCAGCACCCGGAAATCCTCGCCTCCCAGCGCCTCCTGCAGGGCTTCGAGCGTGGGCATTTCCTTGCGGCAGGGGGCGCACCATGTGGCCCAGAAATTCACCAGCACCACCTGCCCCGCATAATCGGCCAGCCGGTGGCTGCCGCCCTCGGGGTCGGTGAATTCGGCATCCGAGACTTCTTTCGGCTCGGCGTGGAAAACGAGCTTCTTCATGTCGCCCTCGCGCAGCTCGATTGCGCGGGCGATGCCGGCGGCGGGGCCGGCAGCAGGACCGGCCACGGCAGGGTTTGCAACGCTGCCAAGGGCCGCGTATAGCAGGGCGGAAAGGATCAGGCGCATGAGATACTCCCGGAAAGGCCAGAGCCATGAATGACGAACGACAAGCCGCCAATGCCATGTGGGGGGGGCGCTTTGCCTCAGGACCCGATGCGATCATGGAGGCGATCAATGCCTCGATCGGGTTTGACAAGCGCCTTCACCGCCAGGACATAGAAGGCTCGCGCGCCCATGCCGCGATGCTGGCGGCGCAGGGCATCATTACCGATAAGGATGCCGAGGCGATAAGGGAAGGCCTGCTCACCATCTTGTCAGAGATCGAGGCGGGAAAGTTCGCCTTTTCCACCGCGCTCGAAGACATCCACATGAACGTGGAGTCGCGCCTGCGGGAGCTGATCGGCGAGGCGGCCGGGCGCCTGCATACGGCGCGCTCGCGCAACGACCAGGTGGCGCTGGATTTTCGCATGTGGGTGCGCGAGCAGGTCGATGCGGCGATCGAGGGGCTCGGCGCGCTGATGCGCGCGCTGCTCGCACAGGCCGAGGCCGGGGCGGACTGGGTGATGCCGGGCTTTACCCACCTTCAGGTGGCGCAGCCGGTGACCTGGGGCCATCATATGCTCGCCTATGTGGAGATGTTTGCCCGCGACCGGGCGCGATTTTCCGATGCGCGGGCGCGGATGAACGAATGCCCCCTGGGCGCGGCGGCCCTTGCCGGCACGTCCTTTCCCATCGACCGGCACATGACCGCCGAGGCGCTGGGCTTTGACCGGCCCGCGGCCAATTCGCTCGACGCGGTGGCCGACCGCGACTTCGCGCTGGAGTTCCTCTCGGCGGCGGCGATCTGCGCCATGCATCTCAGCCGCCTTGCCGAAGAGCTGGTGATCTGGTCTTCGGCGCAGTTCCGCTTCGTCACCCTCAGCGACCGCTTCTCCACCGGCTCCTCGATCATGCCGCAGAAGAAGAACCCGGACGCCGCCGAACTGATTCGTGCCAAGATCGGCCGGATCATGGGGGCGATGGTGGGACTGTTCACGGTGATGAAGGGCCTGCCGCTGGCCTATTCCAAGGACATGCAGGAGGACAAGGAGCAGGTGTTCGATGCCGCCGACAGCTTGGCGCTGGCACTGGCGGCGATGACCGGCATGGTCGCCGACATGTCCGCCAACCGCGACCTGCTCGAAGCCGCCGCCACCACCGGCTTCTCCACCGCCACGGACCTTGCCGACTGGCTGGTGCGTGTCGCGGGCCTGCCGTTTCGCGAGGCGCACCATGTCACCGGCAGGCTGGTGGCAATGGCCGAGCAGAAGGGCTGCGACCTTGCGGATCTGAGCCTCGCCGAAATGCAGAGCGTGCATGACGCCATCGACGAAAGCGTGTATGATGTGCTGGGCGTGCATAATTCGGTCGCCTCGCGCACCAGCTATGGCGGCACCGCGCCCGAACAGGTCCGCGCCCAAATCGCCCGCTGGAAGGAGGCCCTGTCATGATCCGCGTCGCCCTCGTCGCCGCCCTCCTGAGCCTCGCCGCCTGCGGCGTGGACGGCCCGCCCGAGCCGGTCACCGCATCGGACAGCTGATGTCGCCCCTGCGTCTCGCCTACCTGATCCTTGCCGTCATCGGCACCATCTGGCCGCTGGCCCGCCTCTGGCCTTGGCTCATCGCCAATGGCCCCGACCCAAGCGCCCTCATCGTCGTCTGGAACGCCACCGCCCCCGGCGCGGCGATGTTTGCCGACATGACCCTCACCGCCACCGCCTTCAGCCTCTGGGTCATCGCCGAAACCCGGGTGCGGCGCAACTGGCCCGCCCTCTGGGCGATTCCCGCCGCCTGGCTGATCGGCCTCTCCTGCGGCCTGCCGCTCTACCTGTTCCTGCGCACGCGCCCGATCGGCTGATACCCTCCACCCCGCCGGACGGACATCCCTGCCCCGCAGGCCGCATGTCCGGCCCCGTCCGCAGGGTGCGGCGGCATCCGTCAGGTGGTGCAGATTTCCGGACGTCCGGGGGCGAAGCCAGACCGCCGACCGGATCGGCCCGGAAAGGCCGGCAGGCGGGCATGGTGCCTGTGAAAGATTGTTTTTGCCTGCGGCCCGTGCTAGCTGCGATGGGCAATCCAAGGGCTGGACCACACAGTCCAGTCCGGGCAAGGTGCCTCGGAAGCCGGTCTGGACCATGAACGATCACCCCTCCGCACGACTGCCCGCCGACAAGCGCCACCGCCTCTTCGCAACCGCCAGCGGCGAATTCGCGGCAAAAGGCTTCACCCGGGCTTCGCTCAACCGCATCATCTCCCAAGTGAAGATGAGCAAGTCCTCGTTTTATCACTACTTTTCCAGCAAATCCGACCTCTTCCGCCAGACCATGCTCTACGCCATGGCCCCCATTCACGATATTGCGATCACCATCGAATTCCGTTCCGGGACTGCCGACGAGATCTGGCAGGAAATCGCCGATGCCTTTGCCCGCGCGCTGCCGGTCGTCCAGGATTCGCCCCTGATCATCACCGCCGGGCGCATGTTCTACCGCTCGCGTGAAGATGCCGAAGGGCAGGCCCTGACCGACGATTTCCTGGACCAGTTCAGCACCTGGATATCCGGACTGCTGAAACAGGGGCAGACGCTGGGCGCCTTTCGCGACGACCTGCCCGAGAGCCTGCTGATCGACCTGATCCTGTCCATGGGCATGGCCATGGACCGCTGGATACTGGAGCATTGGGACGATCTGGACGACGCGCAGAGGATGCGGTTTTCACAGGCGGGTTTCGACCTGCTGCGGCGGGTGCTCGCTCCGGCGTGAAAATTTTCGCGGGGGATTCTGCGTTTCGGAGACTTCGCCGCGCTCGGCACGGATCGGCGGCGCCGGTGGAGGCCGCCGCCTTGAGAAACCCGGCGCGGCGGGCTATCTCTGGGCTCCAAGCCAAGGTGTGCCATGTCCGACTCCCCCGCCATCTCCCGGCCCACCCTCGCCGCGCCCGAGAAGCTCGAGGGCGGCAAGCGCTTCGTCATGCACAGCCCGTTCGAGCCGGCGGGCGACCAGCCCACCGCCATTGCCGAGCTGGTGGCGGGGATTGAGGCGGGCGAGCGCGACCAGGTGCTGCTGGGCGCGACCGGCACCGGCAAGACCTACACCATGGCGCGGGTGATCGAGGCGACCCAGCGCCCGGCGATCATCCTCGCCCCCAACAAGACGCTCGCGGCCCAGCTATATGGCGAGATGAAGGGCTTTTTTCCCGACAATTCGGTGGAATATTTCGTGTCGTTTTACGATTATTACCAGCCCGAAGCCTATGTGCCGCGCACCGATACCTTCATCGAGAAGGAAAGCCAGATCAACGAGCAGATCGACCGGATGCGCCACGCCGCCACCCGCGCGCTTCTCGAGCGCGACGACGTGATCATCGTCGCCTCGGTCTCCTGCATCTATGGCATCGGCAGCCCCGAAACCTATGTGGCCATGACCCAGGATCTGGAGGTGGGCCGCGAATATGACCAGCGCAAGGTGATGCAGGAACTTGTCGCCCAGCAATACAGCCGCGCCGATGCGGGCTTTGCGCGCGGCACGTTTCGGGTGCGCGGCGACAGTCTGGAAGTCTGGCCCAGCCATCTCGAGGATCGCGGCTGGCGGTTTTCCTTCTTTGGCGAGGAACTGGAGGGGATCACCGAGTTTGACACCCTGACCGGCAAGAAGACCGACCGGCTCGAAAAGGTGCGCATCTATGCCAATTCGCACTACGTCACCCCGACCCCGACGCTGAAACAGGCGATCGAGGGGATCAGGCTCGAGCTTGCCCAGCGGGTCGAGCAATTCGAGCGCGAGGGCAAGCTTCTGGAAGCGCAGCGGCTTGACCAGCGCACGCGCTTTGATCTCGAGATGCTCGAGACTACCGGCTATTGCAACGGGATCGAGAATTATTCGCGCTACCTGACCGGGCGCGCGCCGGGCGAGCCGCCGCCGACGCTGTTCGAATACATCCCCGATCATGCCATCGTCTTTGCCGACGAAAGCCATGTCACCGTGCCGCAGATCGGCGGCATGTATCGCGGCGACCACCGGCGCAAGTTCACGCTGGCCGAGCACGGCTTTCGCCTGCCAAGCTGCATGGACAACCGGCCGCTGAAATTCGAGGAATGGGACGCCATGCGCCCGCAATCGGTGTTTGTCTCGGCGACGCCGGGGCCGTGGGAGCTGGAGCGCACCGGCGGGGTATTTGTCGAGCAGGTGATCCGCCCGACCGGGCTGCTGGACCCGGAGGTGGAGATCCGGCCGGTGGAAATGCAGGTCGATGACCTCTTGGACGAAGCGCGCAAGGTGGCGGCCAAGGGCTATCGCACTCTCGTCACCACGCTCACCAAGCGCATGGCCGAGGACCTCACCGAATACCTGCACGAGCAAGGCATCCGCGTGCGCTACATGCACAGCGATATCGACACGATCGAGCGCATCGAGATCCTGCGCGATCTCAGGCTCGGTGCCTTTGACGTGCTGGTGGGGATCAACCTTCTGCGCGAGGGGCTCGACATCCCCGAATGCGGGCTGGTGGCGATCCTCGATGCCGACAAGGAGGGTTTCCTGCGCTCCGAAACCTCGCTCATTCAGACCATCGGTCGGGCCGCGCGCAATGCCGAGGGGCGCGTGATCATGTATGCCGACCGCATCACCGGCTCGATGGAGCGCGCGCTGGCCGAGACCAACCGCCGCCGCGCTCGCCAGCAGGCCTATAACGAAGCACACGGGATCACCCCGGAGACGGTGAAGAAGAATGTCGAAGACGTGCTGGCCGGGCTCTATGAGGGCGATACCGACATGGCCCGCGTCACCGCCCAGGTGGAAAAGCCGCTGATGGGCGCCAACCTGCAAGCCCATCTCGAGGGCCTGCGCGCTGACATGCGCAAGGCGGCCGAAAACCTCGAATTCGAGGAAGCCGCACGGCTCAGGGACGAAATCCGCCGCCTCGAAGCAGTCGAACTGGCCGTCGCCGACGACCCGCTGGCGCGCCAGGCGGCGGTGGAAGCAGCCAGCAGGCCGGAAGGGCGCAGCAAGGCCGGGCGGCCGGGCGAGCGGGCCGGAAGGGGGCGCCGGCGGTAGTTTCGCCGGATATGCCCGCCGGCGGGCAGGTCCCGAAGCACTTCGACGGGTCCGCGCCAGGGTTGACGAAGGGTGCGGCAGAGCCTTTCAATATCTTCGCATTTGCGGGAATTCCGGAGCAACTCCAGGAAAAGCGGCACGCGCCTGAAGGCCGGAGGGAAGCGCAAGGGAAACTGCCGGGGAAAGTCGTCATGAATCTGTTTCACATGCTGCAGGAGCGCGCCGGAGCCGGGCGCCCGGTGCGTGCCGGGCTGATCGGAGCGGGCAAATTCGGCTCGATGTTCCTGAGCCAGGTGCCGGGCACGCCGGGGCTGGAGGTGCCGGTAATCGCCGACCTCTCTCCGGAGCGGGCGCGCGCCGCCTGTGCGGAAGTGGGCTGGGAGGCCGGGCGCATCGCGGCGACCCGTTTCACCGATGCCGGGGCCGATCTCGCCAGCGATCCTGCCGTGGAAGTGGTGATCGAGGCCACCGGCCAGCCCGAGGCCGGGCTCGCCCATGCCCAAGCGGCACTGGTCCATGGCAAGCATGTCGTCATGGTCAATGTCGAGGCCGACGTGCTGGCCGGCCCGCTGCTGGCCGAGCGCTTTCGTGCCGCCGGGTTGGTCTATTCGATGGCTTATGGCGACCAGCCGGCGCTGACTGCCGAAATGGTCGATTGGGCGCGGGCGGCCGGGTTTGGCGTGGTGGCTGCGGGCAAGGGGACCAAGTACCTGCCGGAATACCACGCCGTCACCCCGGACGGGGTCTGGCAGCATTACGGGCTGAGCGCCGAGGAGGCTGCGGCGGCGGGGATGAACAGCCAGATGTTCAATTCCTTCCTCGACGGCACCAAGTCGGCGATCGAAATGGCTGCGATTGCCAATGCCTGCGGGCTGGACGCGCCCGAAGACGGCCTGCTGTTTCCGCCCGCCGGGGTGGACGACCTGCACCGGGTGCTGCGCCCGGAGACGCTGGGCGGGGTGCTGGCGCGCGAGGGCATGGTGGAGGTGGTCTCCTCCCTCCACCGCGATGGCTCGCCGGTGGCGCGCGATCTGCGCTGGGGCGTCTATGTGGTGCTGAAGGCGCCGGGCGACTACGCCGCCGCCTGCTTTCGCCAATACGGCCTGCCCACCGACGAAACCGGCCAGTACGCGGCCATGTACAAGCCCTTTCACCTGATCGGGATGGAACTGGGAATCTCGGTGCTCTCGGCCGCCCTGCGCGGCGAGCCCACCGGACAGGCGCAACAATGGCGCGCCGATGCGGTAGCCGTGGCCAAGCGCGATCTCGCTCCCGGTGAAGTGCTCGACGGCGAGGGCGGCTACACGGTCTGGGGCCGCCTGATGCCTGCCCCCAAGAGCCAGGCGCTTGGCGCCCTGCCCATCGGGCTTGCCTCCGGTGTGACGGTGAAGCGGACGGTGCGAAAGGGAGAGGTTCTGTGCAAGGCTGACGTGACGCTGGACCCGACAAGCCCCGCTTTGCGTCTGCGCCGGGAAATGGAAGAGGGGCTGGCCGCTGCCCCCGGCATCCTTGCCGAACGCAGCGCGCCTCCCTGAGCGGCGATATTTCGGAGCGAATATTGCAGGGCTGCTCCTGCCCTCTCGCTCCGGCGACGACTTTCGCAGAAATCATGCCTCCGGCGGGAGTATTTATCGAAAGATGAAAGGGTCAGATATCTTCTTCCACCGCCGGCAGCCAGAGGGTGAAGGTCGTGCCCTTGCCCGGCGTGCTCTCGGCGCGGATACAGCCGCCGGAGCGAGCGATGAGATCGTGGCTGATCGACAGGCCGAGCCCGGTGCCTTCGCTGCGCTTGGTGGTGAAGAAGGGGTCGAAGATAGACTTCAGCACCTCCGGGCTCATGCCGATGCCGGTATCGCGCACCGTCAGGCGCACGCCGGGCACGCCCTTGTCGTCGTGGTCTTCGCTGGCAAGGGTGAGCGTGCCGCCCTCGGGCATGGCGTGGATGGCGTTGACGATCAGGTTGATCAGCACCTGTTGCAGCTCGGTGCGGTTCATGGCCACGGGGCGGGTGGCGGCGAGGTCGCATTCGAGGCGGATATCGACCTTGGCCAGCAGGTGCTGGACCAGCGGGATGCTGTCGCGCACCACTTCGTTGGGCACGTGGTAATCGACCACGCCTGCATATTCCTCGGGCCGGGCGAACTGCAGGAGCTTGCCCACCAGCACGTTGATGGCGTGGGTCTGCTCGTAGATCAGGCTGAATTCGGTTTCGAGCGCGTCTGCGCTGTCGCCCATGCTCTCGCGGATCACGTCGAGATTGCCCTGGATCACCGCCACCGGGTTGTTGATCTCGTGGGCGATGCCGGCGGTGATTTCGCCGATCGAGGCGAGCTTCTCGGAGACGACCAGCTGCTTGGTGGTCGCTTCGAGGCGCTGGTTGGCTTCTCTGAGGGCGCGGGTGCGGGCCTCGACCCGGCGTTCCAGTTCCTCGGCCCAGTCGCGCAGGCGGGCGTCACGCTCTTCGAGCTTGTCAAGCAGGTCGTCGAGATGGGTCGAGACGCGGGCGATTTCGTATTGACCGCCGGTGAGGCGGGTGCGGGCGGTCAGATCGCCGTTTTCGACTGCGCTGATCGTGTCCACCATGCGCTTGAGCGGGGAGACGATGGAGCGGGTCCAGCGCAGGAACACAGGCACCGACAGCGCGGCGACGGCGAGGAAGCCGGCGATGGTCAGCCAGAGGGTGCGTTTCCTGGCAGCCTGAAAGGGACTGTCGAGGAAACCCACATAGAGCATGCCGACGCGCTGGCCAAAGGTGTCGGTGATCGGCTCGTAGGCGGAGATGTACCAGTCGTTGACCACGAAGGCGCGGTCGAGCCAGACCGCCCCCTCGCCCAGCACCCGCGCGCGCACCACCGCCGAGACACGAGTGCCCAGGGCGCGCACGTTTTCGAACAGGCGCACATTGGTGGAGACGCGCACATCGTCGAGAAACAGGGTGGCGGTGCCGCGCGAGCCTTCGGTGAGGCTGGCCTCTGGATAGACGAGGTCGTTGATCGTGTCGATGAAGGCGAGGTTGCGGTTGAGCAGCACGCCGCCGACCAGCGCCTCGCTGGGACTTTCCACAACCGGGGCGGCCACATGCAGGACCATGCCGCGCGCCTCCTCGGTGCGCGTGGTGGGCACGGCCGCCTCGGTGGGCACCAGCGGGATGCGGGCACGCTCGGCGAGGTCGGGGGATATGGCGGCGAGGTCTTCGGGCAAGAAGATGTCGATCCCGGCGCGCCGTTCGCCGCCGAGCGCGCCCGTCACCACCGGCCAGTGGCGCGGGGTGCCGGCCAGGGGCGGGGCCGCGGCCCCGGCACCGTCGGGGCCGGTCAGGTAGAGGAAGTCGAGCCCGAGCCCGGCGCGGCGCGCTTCAAGCCATTGGGCGAGTGCGGCGGCGTCGCTGCGCGCGCGCCGGTCGCGCAACTCGGCCGAGGCGGCGAGCGCCTCGATTTCACCGGCGCGCTTGTCCAGCAGGGTAAACATGTACTGGTGGGCGATGGTCAGATCGCCATTGACCTTGGCGATCAGCAGGCGGTCGAAGCGCGCGGCCCAGTTGGCCATGAGCAGGGCGACGAAGAGCGGCAGCACCACCAGCATCGGCACCAGCACGATGGCCAGCAAGCGGGCGCGTACGCTGCTCAGAAAGGGCGGGCGGGCGCTCTTCGCCGCACGGTCCGTGACCTCTGGCGGCAGCGCGGGCTCAGACATTCCACATCGCGCATTTGCGGTCGATGGTCTTGCGCGACACGCCCAGCCGGCGAGCGGCCTCGGCGCGGTTGCCGCCGCAGGCTTCGAGGATGCGCAGAATGTGGCGGCGCTCGACGCAGGCCAGCGTATCGGGGTTTTCGGGGCAGTAATCGGCGGCTCCGCCGGCGAATTCGGGCGGGAACTCGCCCAGGATCAGCGAGCGCTCGATCAGGTTTCTGAGCTCGCGCACATTGCCGGGCCAGTCATAGGTAGCGAGGTTCAGCAGCACGTCTTCGCCCAGTGCCAGGGGCGGCCTGCCCAGCTGGTGGGAGATCTGCGACATGAACAGGCTGGCAAGCTCGGGGATGTCCTCGGGATGCTCGCTCAGGGGAGGCATGTGGATATTGAGCACATTGATGCGGTGGTAGAGATCGGCACGGAAGCTGCCGGCCTCGACCGCTGCGGCGAGGTCCTTGTTGGTGGCGAAGATGAAGCGCAGGTTCAGCGGCACTTCGCGCTCGGAGCCGAAGGGGCGCAGGCGCATCTCATCGATCACGCGCAGCAGCATCCCCTGCACCGGCAGCGGCAGATCGGCAATCTCGTCGAGGAAGATGGTGGCGCCGGAAGCGTGCAGCAGGAGCCCGTCGCGCCGCCCCTCCGGGGCTTCGGCGTGGCCGCTCACATCGCCAAACAGCTCGGCGGCGATGATATCGGGCGAGGTGGTGGCGCAATTGACCGCGACAAAGGGCCTGTCGGCACGGTCCGACATGGCGTGCAGCGTGCGCGCGGCGACTTCCTTGCCGGTGCCGGTATCGCCGGTAAACAGTACCGGGGTGGGCAGGGGCGCAACCTTCTTCAGGGTGGCGCGAATATCCTCGAGGCGCATGGAACAGCCCACCAGGCCGGTCCGCCCCGCCGCCTGGTCGGTCGCCAGTTCGTGGCGCAGCAGGAAGTTCTCGCGCCGCAATTGCTGGCGGTCCAGAGAGCGGGCGACGGCATTGAGAATCTGGTTGGAGCGAAACGGCTTGAGCACGAAGTCCACCGCGCCGGCGCGCAGGGCCTCGATGGCGGTTTCCAGATCGGCGAAGGCGGTGATCAGGATCGCATCGGCAAAGAAGCCGATGGCGCGCTGCTCGCGCAGCCATTCGAGGCCGTTCTTGCCGGGCATGACATTGTCTAGGATGACGATATCGAAATGGTGCCGGTCCAGCAGCGCTGCCGCGGCAGTGCAGTCGGGGGCGGCCTCGACCTGCCTGCAGCGGGGAGCGAGGACCTTCAGCAGGAAGTTGCGCATCCCCGGCTCGTCATCGACCACCAAGATCGAGGCCTGGGCTAGCGAGGTGCCGAAGTCGCCCGTTCCCTGTCGCGCGCCCGCCGGTGCCGTGTGTGCCTGTTCGTTCATGCTCTAGCGCGCACCCCCTGCGCTTCATGCTGCACCCTCGGGGGGCAAAGTTCAAGCGTCCTCGGCTTCCAGATCCGCGAGCGTGTCGGCCAGAAGCTCCGACAGGCCCAGCACTTCCAGCTCCATTTCGCGCGCCTCCAGCCCGTCTTCGAATACCGAGCGGCAGTTGGCGCAGGGCACCACCACGGCTTCGAGTCCCTCGATCGCGTCAAGCTGGGCCTGCTTGGAATCGAAGGCCGCGTCCTGCAGGTCGTGGGCGCGCGGATTGGCCGAGACCCCGCCGCCGCCGCCACAGCAGAAATTGGTCACGCCCGCGCCCTTCATCTCGACGAAATCGGCGCAGGAATCGGCCATCAGGCGGCGCGGCTCCCGGAGCAGCCCGCCGCGGCGGATGATCTGGCAGGGATCGTGCAGGGTCATGCGGCGGCCGTCCCTGCGCCCGACCGGGATGCGGCCCTCGCGGCGCAGCCGGTCCAGAAGCTCGACGATATGCACCACCTCGAACTTGAACTGCCGGCCCATCATGTTGGGCCCCGCCCAGCGCACCGCGCCGTAAGCGTGGCCGCATTCGGGGCTGATCAGATATTTCACCTCCAGCTCCTCGGCCGCCTCCACCACCCGGGCGACGATCTCCCTGGCAAACGGCCCGGAGCCGATCTGCACGCCGACATTGGTGGCCTCGTATGCCTTGGAGGAAATCGTCCAGTCCACCCCGGCGCGCTTGAACAGCCTGGCATAGGCGGCGATCACCTCCGGGTAGCCCATCACCTCCATCGAGGAGAAGGTGGCCATGTACTCGGCGCCCCTCTTGTCGATATGGATCTCGATGCCGGTCTCTTTCTCGACGCGTCTGACCTGGGCGGTCAGCGCCTTGAGGGTGATGCCCATGGGGCTCGTGGTCTTGCGCACGAAATCGGCGGCGCGCTCAAGCCCCTCGGGCACGAAGCCGGCCGCCGAAAAGCCCTCGCGCATCTTGCGGATGGTGCCGGCGATATCAAGCCCCATCGGGCAGACCAGGGTGCAGCGCGCGCACATGTTGCAGCTGTCATAGACCAGCGGCTCCCACTCGGTGAGCATGGCTTCGTCCACTTCCGGCGGCACCAGCCCGAGCGCCCGCTTGATGCCCGAAAGCGGCGCCAGGTGGCGCTCGTAGGAGCGGCGCATCGGCTCGAGCTTCCAGGTCGGGGTATATTTGGCACCGCCGGTATTGAGGTGGAAATGGCAGGCCTCGGCGCATTCGCCGCAATGCACGCAGGCCTCGAAGAAGCTCGCCACCTCGCCATCGGTGAACTCGATGAATTTCTCGATGGCGATCTGCGCGCGGTTCTCTTTCTTGTCGCTCATGGTATCGCTCACAGGTTTATCCCCTTGCGCCCGTAGGTGGCGCCCGAATGGCCGCGCGAAAGCACGAAGGTGAATGCGTGCATCAGGCGCGAGAACGGGAAGTAAAGCAGCCAGATATCGACGAACAGCATGTGGATCGCGCGGAGGCTCGCATGGCTCTCCTGCAGCGCGAGGCAGCCGGTCAGCATGACCAGAAAGGTCAGGATCGTGCTGGCATGATCCTCGGCCCTGGTGATCTGGCGCATCACCGGGTCGGAAATGCGCCTGACCCAGAGCACGATCAGGCCGGCGAATGCGATTTCCGCGGCCACGATGAAGCCCCAGCGCGGCAGGGCCTGCCAGCTGAGGCCGGTCAGCCGCTCGATGAAGGCGATGTGAAAGGCGCCGAAAAAGACCAGCACCGCCAGCGCGATGTGAAAGCTGTAGCCGGCGACGATATGCAGCCAGGTGCGCCGGGTGAAGATGCCCCGGGGCACGAAATGGCGCAGGTTGCCCCGGACGAAACCCCAGGCGGCCGAGCCCCTGGGCGGGGCGAGGTCGGGCCTGCGGCCGAGGCGGATCAGGCCGAGTATCTTCCAGGCCGCCCCCAGCAGGAAGACAGCGGCAGCGATGTAGAACAGTGGCCCCTCGACAAAGGCGAGAAAGCTCATGGCGCGCCCTCCTGTTTCATTTTCGGGGTTTCGGGATGGGCCTTCTTGCCGGTTATCTGCTCATACCAGATGTCGTGGTGCTCCCTGGCCCAGCTCTCGTCCACCTCGCCCTTGAGCATGGAATCGAGCGAGCCTTCCATGCCGATCGTGCCGACATAGATGTGCCCGATGGCGATCGAGATCAGCAGCACCGCCCCCAGCACATGCAGCACGGTGGCAAGCTGCAGGAAACGCAGGTCGTCCGTGAGCCAGGGAAACAGCATCAGCACCCCGGAGGCCGCAATCACCGCGCCCACCAGCACCACCAGCCAGAACCACGTCTTTTCGCCGAAATTGAACTTGCGGCTGGAGACATGGTGGCCGAACAGCCCGCCGAGGCGGAAGATCCACTTGAGGTCATGGGGGTGGAAGAAATTGCCGGCGACGAATTTCACGAACAGCCAGAAAAGCGCGAGGATGAAGAGCGGGCCGAACAGGTTATGCCCCTGCATCGCCGCGCTGGTCAGCGCCGAGTTCACCTCGCGGCCCAGATAGGGGGCGATCAGCACCCGGCCCAGCAGGATGACCAGGCCGGATATGGCCAGCAGAATGAACACCACCGCCATGAACCAGTGCGCAACCCGCGCGGTCAGGGTGAAGCGCGGCAGCGTCTTGCCCGAGCGCCCCTCCTTCAGGCGCATGGGGCCGCGGATCAGGTGAAAGAGCGCGATCAGCACGATCACCGCGAGCGGCGCCCAGCCGGCATATTTGCGGATGTAGCGCTCGCGCAGGACGCGCCATTGCTGGCCGGTCGTGGTCATCAGCGCGCCTTCCGGCGTCGGGGCGAAGATAACACCCGGGTCGCGGGGAGAGCCGCCACGGATCATGTCCCAGATCTCGGCGTCCGACCGGGTGCCCAGCGTATTGGCCGGGCCGGGCTCGGGCGCGTCGGGGAAGGTCACCGCATTGCCGGGCGGGCGCACGCTGGACTGTGCCAGCAGCGGGGCCGGGGCGAGGGTGAATATCAGCGCGGTCAGCAGCGCCAGCAGCGCGAACAAGCGGGCGGTCCGCGCGCCGGCCAGCGGGGGGGGCGATTTTTCTGCGAAAAATCGTGCCTCCGGCGGGAGTATTTCGGAAAAGATGAAAGGAAGGCGTTGCCGCATGTCATGCACCTTTTGGCGGGATGGGCGCACGGGGGATGTTCCGCACGCCCCGGACCCGGATCAGGCGGCTCAGCCACCCTTCTGGCTGTAGGCCGTGCCCCAGCCCCAGGCGCCGGAGCCGAAGCCGCGTGAGACCACGCGTTCGCGGTAGATCGCGCTGACCACGTCGCCGTCGCCGGCCAGAAGCGCCTTGGTCGAGCACATTTCGGCGCAGATCGGCAGCTTGCCTTCGGCGATCCGGTTGCGGCCGTATTTCTGGAATTCGGCCTGCGAGCCGTCTTCCTCCGGGCCGCCGGCGCAGAAGGTGCATTTGTCCATCTTGCCGCGTGAGCCGAAATTGCCCGCCTGCGGGTATTGCGGCGCGCCGAAGGGGCAGGCGTAGAGGCAATAGCCGCAGCCGATGCACAGGTCCTTGTTGTGGAGCACGATGCCGTCGGCGGTCTGGTAGAAGCAGTCGGTGGGGCAGACCGCCATGCAGGGCGCATCCGAGCAATGCATGCAGGCCATGGAGATCGAGCGTTCGCCCGGGGTGCCGTCATTGATGGTCACCACCCGGCGGCGGTTGATGCCCCAGGGGACTTCGTGCTCGTTCTTGCACGCGGTCACGCAGGCGTTGCATTCGATGCAGCGTTCCGCGTCGCAGAGAAACTTAACTCTTGCCATTTCTCATTCTCCTCAAGCTGCAGTGATCTTGCAGAGCGACGCCTTGGTCTCCTGCATCTGGGTTACGCTGTCATAGCCATAGGTCAGCACCGTGTTGGCGGCTTCGCCGAGCACGTAGGGATCGGCGCCTTCGGGGTATTTGTCCCTCAGGTCCTTGCCCTGGAACCAGCCGCCGAAGTGGAACGGCAGGAACACCACGCCCTGGCCCACGCGCTCGGTGACCATGGCCTTGACCTTGATCTTGCCGCCCTCGGGCGAGTGGACCCAGATCATGGCGCCGTCGCGGATGCCGATATCATTGGCGTCGCGCGGGTTCACCTCGGCGAACATGTCCTGCTGGAGCTCCGCAAGCCATCTGTTCGAGCGGCTCTCGTCGCCGCCGCCTTCGTATTCGACAAGGCGCCCGGAAGTGAGGATCAGCGGGAAGTCCCTGGCGAAATCCACCCTCTGGATCGATTCGTAGAGCGTCGGCAGGCGGTAGTTGCGGGTATCCTTGTAGGTCGGATAATCCGCCACCAGATCGCGGCGCGGCGTGTAGAGCGGCTCGCGGTGGATCGGCACCGGGTCCGGGAAGGTCCAGACCACGGCGCGGGCCTTGGCATTGCCGAACGGCGCGCATTCATGGGCGATGGCGACCCGCTGGATACCGCCGGAGAGGTCGGTCTTCCAGTTGGTCTTGTCGCCGGCGCCGGCGGCGATGGTGGCCTTTTCCTCCTCGGTCAGCTCGCTGTCCCAGCCGAGCTCCTTGAGCATGGCCATGGTGAATTCGGGATAGCCGTCCTGGATGTCGGAGCCGACCGAATGGACCCCCTCGGCGAGCAGGTTCTCGCCGTTGCGTTCAACCCCGAAGCGGGCGCGAAAGGTGAGGCCGCCCTTGGAGACGGGCCTGGACATGTCGTAGAGGTTCGGCGTGCCCGGATGGCCCATCTCGGGCGTGCCCCAGCAGGGCCAGGGCAGGCCGTAATATTCACCGTCGCAAGGCCCGCCCACCGCTTGCAGGGTGGTCTTGTCGAAGGTGTGCTGGTTGGCCATGTGCAGCTTGAGCCGCTCGGGGCTCTGGCCGGTATAGCCGATGGTCCACATGCCCTTGTTGAACTCGCGGGTGATGTCCTCGATATTGGGCTCGTCCTCGCCATCCATGGAGATGTTGCGGAAGAAGCGGTCGGCCCAGCCGAACTTTCTGGCGAACCTGGCCATGATCACATGGTCGGGCAGGCTCTCGAAGACCGGCGCGATCACCTGGTCGCGCCATTGCAGCGAGCGGTTCGAGGCGGTGACGGAGCCGCGGGTCTCGAACTGGGTCGAGGCCGGCAGCAGGTAAACGCCATCTGTGCGGTCATGCATGACGGCGGAGACGGTCGGATACGGGTCGATCACCACCAGCATGTCGAGCTTCTCCATTGCCGCCTTCATCTCCGGGCCGCGGGTCTGGCTGTTGGGCGCGTGGCCCCAGAGCACCATGGCGCGGACATTGTCGGGCTGGTCGATATTGTCCTTGTCTTCCAGCACGCCATCAATCCAGCGGCTGACCGGGATGCCCTTGAGGTTCATCAGCGACTTTTCCTTGCCGTCGGCGGTGGTGATGGTGGCAAAGCGGCCCTTGAGCCAGTCGAGATCCTCCTCCCAGACCCGGGCCCAATGCGCCCAGGCGCCGGCCGACAAGCCGTAATAGCCCGGCAAGCTGTGGCTGAGGATGCAAAAATCGGTCGCGCCCTGCACGTTGTCGTGGCCGCGGAAGATATTGGTGCCGCCACCGCTGACGCCCATATTGCCCAGCGCCAGTTGCAGGATGCAGTAGGCGCGGGTGTTGTTGTTGCCCGAATGGTGCTGGGTGCCGCCCATGCACCAGATCAGGGTGCCGGGGCGGTTGTTGGCGAGCGTGCGCGCCACGCGCTCGAGCTGGCTGCCGGGCACGCCGGTCACGCGCTCGACCTCGTCGGGCGTCCAGCGGGCGACCTCCTTGCGGATCTCGTCCATGCCCCAGACCCGGGTGCGGATGAATTCCTTGTCCTCCCAGCCGTTTTCGAAGATATGCCAGAGGATGCCCCA